>NZ_JAOBZT010000014.1:0-78891 GCF_029839005.1 Stenotrophomonas sp. GD03958
GCCGCTCAGCGCCGTGAATGCAGCACGGTGCGCTGGCGCATCGCGTTGAATTCCTGCTCCACCTGCTGGATATCCTCGGCCTGGAACCCGGCCGCGTCCAACAGCTGGTCGGCGGCGGCCGCCGCCAGCGGATCGTCGTCACGCTGGCGCCAGCAGCGCGCCGGCAGGAAATAGCCCACTTCGCTGCGCCCGCGCATGATCACCACCGGGCGGCCCGCATACAACAGGAACTCGGCCAGGTGCTGGCGCAGGCCCTCGACGGAAACATAGGCCGGTCCAACGCCCAGCACGTGGCTGGACGGTTCGGGACTCTCGAACAGTTTGCGACGGCTCATCCACTCCTCCTTCTGAACAACGCGTGGTCTCCTTTCCCTAGACGGGCGCATCGCTGCGCCCCCGCCACGCACTCCGTGAACCGCATCACGCCGCCACTCAGAAGCCGGTATTGAACTCCAGCTGGAACACGTCGATCGACAGTGGAGCACCGGACACTTCCTTGGCCGCCATCCACTTGCCGCTGATCCAGCTGCGCGCGTCCAGCGCGTAGGCGCCGCCCACGTAGTAGCCGCGGGCGTTGGTACCGCCCAGGTGGAAGTTCGGATCGTTGTAGGCATCGGGCAGCGCATCGGCCTCGATGTGCTTGTAGCCCAGCAGCGCCTGCCACTGCCCCTTCTCCTTCAGGTCGGTAGCACCGAACGTGGCCTGCACCATCCACGCCGTGTCGCCGCTGCGGAAGGTCTCGATGCTGGCGGTACCACCAGCGCCGTAGTTGTTGACGATGCCGTTGTTGGCGCGGCTGAACATCGCCTGCTTGTCGTAGGCCAGGTTGCGGATGTAGTCGCCATCCAGGCGCAGGCCCATGCCCTGTGCCAGCTGCGTGTCCCAGCGCAGGTTCAAGGTAGCCAGCCGGAAGGCCGATGCCAGGCCGACATACTGTGGGGTCGGCGTGTTGGCCGGGTCCAGCGGATTGCGCGCGATGTCGCGGATCAGCATCAGGGTGTTGCCCTTCTGCATGAACGCCGGGCGCGACCAGTCGGTGTCGCAGCCGTCCGCGCCGGCGTACAGCAGGCAGGGCGAGGACAGGCGGCCGCTGATGTTCTTGAAATCGTAGTAGCCCAGCGCGGCGCGCAGTGCATTGTCATCGTTGAAACGCCAGTTCACGCCCACCTGTGCGCCGGACAGCCACTTGTTCTCGTTCGGCGTCTTCACCTGGTTGCGGTTCGGCGAATTGTCGGATGTGTACTCCAGCGGTACCACCGCAAGGTTGCCGAACACATCGAGATCACCGCCGTCGAAGTCGTACTTCAGGTTGGCGGCCAGACCGTCGAAGTTCAGGTCATTGGAGAACAGCGTGTCGCTGGTCCAGAACGGATTGCCGAAGCGGCCACCGCGCACCGTCAACCAGTCGGCCGGACTGTAGGCCAGCCACGCCTGGTCCAGCCACACGTCCTTCTTGCTCAGGCCACCACCCAGCTGCTCGGTGGTCGACACCGGGCCATTGCTGCTGCCGCTGGCCAGGCGCACGCCGGCCGTGGTGTGCTGGCCGATGGTGGCCTCGATGCCCAGGCGCGCGCGGATGCGCCACAGGTTGCGGCGGTCCTGGCGGGTGTTCAGCAGAGGCGGCAGCTGCAGGTTGGTGTTGGTGTTGGTGTCGAAGCCGTTGCCGGAATTGATCGACGACCAGTTGCTCACGATGTCGCTGTTGCGTTCGGAGAAGAAGCGCGACTCGCTGCGCACGCGCATGTCACCGGTGACCTTGATGCGCTTGGTCCACTCAGCCACTTCGTTCGGTGCCGCCCAGCCCTCGGACCTGGCCTGCGCCATCACGTCCTGGCGCACTTCGTCACGGATGCCGTCGCGCACGCTCTGCGGCACGTAGGGCACGCGCACGTCGCCGGCCTCCAGGGCCACGCCACCGCTGGCGGCCGAAGGTACGGTGGTCGCGGTGCGCGACGCGGCCGCTGCTTCAGCCTCGGCCTGCACCAGCAATGCCTGGCCGTCTTCGGGCTTCAGCGCGCCACTGGCGATCAGGCCCTTGATCAGCTTGACCATGGTGGTTTCGGCGGCCTTCGCACCGGCCGGGGCGGCCAGGCTGAGCAGCACGGCGCAGCACAGCAGCGCCCGTCGGGCCGGGCGCGAGCAGCGGGAGTCGGTTCGTGCGCGGACGTGGTCGTTCATCACGGTTCTCATCGAAAGAAGGGAAATCACGGAGGTCGGGAATCAGGCCCCGGGCCGGCGGCCCTGGATCAGCACGCGGGCGGGGAAATCGAGCGACGGAGGCGGTGCCTGGTCGACCTTGCCGATGCGTCGCAGCGCATCGAGCACGGCCGCGTCGGCCTCCTCGTTGCCACTGCCGCGCACCAGCTCGACCTTTTCCAGGCGGCCATCGTTGGACAGCCACACATTCACCTGCAGCTGGAACGCCAGGCGCTTGACCTTGTCGTCGCGCGAGATCGCCTGCTGCATCAGGTAGCCGAGGTAGCGCCCGTAGGTGGCATTGCCGGCACCACCGCGGCCGACGCCGGACGAGCCGCCGCCACTGCCGGACTGGATACCGAAGTTGTCACCGCCGGCCTGCGCATCAGCATTCATCGTCACCGGGTCGGCGTTGTCCGGCGTTGGCGTTGGCTCTTCAGCCGGCGTCGGCGGATCCAGAGGTTCCGGCTCTGGCATCGCTTCTTCCGGCGGCGTCTCCGGCTCCGGTGGCTTTTCCGGCGGCGGTGGCGGCGGCGGCGGGGGTGGTGGCAGCGCCAGCATCGGCGGCTGCACCACCGGCCGGCGGGTGCTGGCGGTGTCCTTGAACAGCATCCACCACACGGCGATGCCGAGCACCAGCAAAGCGGCCAGCACCAACGCGACGGTCACCAGCAACTGGCGACCGCGCATGCCGGGCTCCGGCCGAGGGGGTTGATGGGCCGTCATGCCTCAGCCCTGCGCTTTGCCGGTGACCAGGCCAACCTGGGCCAGCTCCAGCCGCCGCAGCAGGTCCAGCACCTCGACCACGCGGGCGTACTGCACCTGCGCGTCACCGCGCACGATCACCGGGAAATCCGGCGTGGTCGCGCGCTCGGTGCGCAGGCGGTCTTCCAGCTCGGCCATCGTCACCGGATAGGCATCCAGGAACACCTGACCACTGGGGTCGATGGTGATCGCCTTGGTCTTCGGCTTCTCCAGCGCGACGCTGTTGCTGGCCTTCGGCAGGTTGACCTCGATGCCGGGAATGGAGGCGTTGCTGGTCAGGATGAAGATCACCAGCACCACCAGCAGCACGTCGACGAAGGGCGTCACGTTGATGCCCTTCTCGCGCTTCTTGATGCCGAACTTCGCCTTCTGGCCCATGGCGCGCCCCTCAGCCCTGGACCGCGGCCGGGCCGCGCCCGTCCTGCTCTTCGGCCAGGCGCGCGGCGAACTCGTCGATGAACACCGCCATGTCGGCGCCGATCGCCTCGGCACGTGCTCCCAGGTAGTTGTAGCCGAACAGCGCCGGAATCGCGACGCCGAGGCCGGCTGCGGTACACAGAAGCGCCGCGGCCATGCCCGGTGCCACCGAATTGATGTCCACCGCGCCGGCCATCGCTGCCACCACGAACACCAGCATGATGCCGATCACGGTACCGAACAGGCCCACGTACGGCGCGCCTTCGATGGTGGTCGACAGCCAGTTCATGCGCCGTGCCATCGCTTCCTGCTCGCGCACCATCACCGCATCCATCGAGGCGCGGATCGCGGCGATGGTGGCGCCACTGAGGTAACCGCTGTTGCCATCGCGCTGGTGGCGCTGCTGCATTTCATCGATGGCCACCTGGTAGATGCGCCACAGCGAACCGTCGTGCATCGCGGTGGGTGCCTTGCCCTGGCGGTCCATGTCGGACAGGGTGCGCAGCGGCACACCGGACAGCTTGCCGAAGCTCTCGGTGAACACTGCATTGGCCTTGCTGGTACGGCCGAAGTGCCGCCCCTTGGCAATCATGATCGCCCACGACAGCAGCATCATCAGGCCGAGGATAGCGACTACCACCCAGGCGTCGAACGGCATCGCCTTGAGGATGAAGGCGAAGTGGCTCTGCCCGGCGGACTGCTCGTCGGCACCGTAGCTGATCAGGCGCGAGTCGGCGCCCTGTGCGGTGGCATCGACCAGCAGCAGTGCCGCCGGTCGTGCCACGCGCGAGATACGCAGCTCATCCAGTGCGCCCTCGAAATTGGCCAGCGGCTGCACCGCGCCCGGCGCATCAGCGCCCACCACCGGCGCGGTGGTCAGCGCCGGCAGCTCGCCGCTCAGCCGGGCGACCACGCGGCCATTGAGGTACAACTGCAGTGCGCCCTTCTCCGCAGTCAGCGCCACATGCGCCCACTGCCCTTCCGGAATCGGCTGCGCCGGCGTGCTGCGCTGGCCATTGAGCTGCACGAACGGCACCCGGTTTTCGATGCCCAGCACCAGTTCGGACGCACCGTCGCGACGGGCGTAGATCGCCTGTGCGGCATTGTTGCTGCCCGGCTTGATCCAGGCCGAAACGGTGAGCGGCGCGCCCGCCTCCTGCGCAAGCGATGCGCTGGCAGGCAGCGGCAGCGGGGCTGCGCCCAACTGAACGCCGCGGCCGATCACCGAGCCTTCCGACGGCGGCGCCACGGCCCCGGCGTTGTTTCCATAGGCGGTGGTGTCGCGTGCCGGCGCATTGGCCTCGGCAAAGTGGTAGACCAGCGTGTAGTCCGGGTCGAACACCTGCTGGCCATTGCCGCTGGCGGGGGCCTTCCCATTGCCGTAGTACATCCAGATCGTCTGCGGTGCCGCAGCGCTGACCGCCGGCACGTCCACCCAGACCAGCGCCAGGCCCAGCTTGGGATCGAACTGTTCGATCTGGTGGGCCAGCACGGTGCGGCCATCACCCGAGACAAAGCGCAGGTCGTTGCCCGCATCCTGGGTGCCGTCGAAGCCGAAGTTGCCGGTATGCAGGCGCAGCAGCAGCGGTGTGCGACCCGGGTCACCGGCCAGGCCCGCGCCCTGCGGGCCGGCGTCGACAGTGATTGGCTTGCGGTACTTCCATTCGGCCTGCCACCAATTGGCATCGGCCGCAGCGGCCGGCAGCGCAACCAGCGCGGCCAGCAGCAACAACACTCGGGAAAGCAAACGGTCCATGCGAAGGGTCTCCGGAGAACGCATGTTCAAGGGAAGGGTCAGTAACTGGTGCTGATGTTGAAATGCAGGCGCGGGTCGTCCTTGCGCGTGACCGGGCCATCGGCATAAGGCCAGGCGTAGTCCAGGCGCAGTTGCAGGTGCTCACCCAGGCGCAGCTGCGCGCCCAAGCCGACCGAGGCCAGGTTGTACTTGTCGCGCTGCTCGGGCAGCGGCTGGCGCAGGCGCAGGTAGGCCGCGTCGGCAAAGCTGTAGACACGCAGGTCGGTGCCGCTCCACAGCGACCACGCCGGGGTGCGCCATTCCAGGCTGGCCAGGCCGCCGTAGTCGCCGATCGCCTCGGCCGACAGGTAGCCACGCACGGTGTACATGCCGCCAGCAGCGAACTGCTCGGCCGACACCAGTGGCGCATCGGTTACCTGCAGCGAGCCACGCGCATACCACTGCCAGTCACTGCTGAAGGTGTGGGTGTTGGCCACGTCGGCCTTGAAGGCGACGAAACTCGGATCGGCCCAGTAGCGCTTCTGGCCGAAGGCGGTGGCGTCACTGCCATAGCCGAACAGGCGGCGGGTACCGGCCACCAGCTGGGTGTTGATGCTCAACTGATCCTGCTCCCCCTGGCGCACACCGACAAACCCCAGGGTGATCGGCGCGTACTTCAGCGGCGTCTTCAGGCTCTCCTTGCCCATCTGCGTGTCTTCCTCGGTATCCTTGAAATCCACGCCGAGGCTCAGCTGGCGCCACCATTGGCTGCTGCCGGCCAGTCGATAGTTGAGCTTGACACCGATCGAATGACCGTTGCCGATCACATTGGTGCCAGTGCCGGTACCGACCTGCCCGCCCGCGTTCAGCACGCGGCTGTCGGACTTGTAGCCGGAGGCTTCCAGGCTCCACGGCGTGCCTTCGAACGGCATCGTGTACGAGGCCGAGAACACCTTGGCCTGCTTTGTATCTTCCGGCGCCAGGTACACGCCGATGTTGGCGCTGTGCCCCCGCTTCCACAGGTTGTCGTAGGCCAGCGACGCACTCAGGCGCAGCTTCTCGGTGTCGGCGCTGTGGTCGTTGTTGAGTGACGCGCTGGCACGCCACGGCGACTTCTCTTCGACCTGCAGGTCCACATCCATCGTGCCCGGCACCTGGCCCTCCCGTACCAGCGGCATCACCTGGCGGCGGCCACCTTCGTTCAGCGCGGTCAGTTCCTTCTGCGCCTGGTCGAAGTCCGGCACCTTGCCTTCCGCCAGCGCCGGCACGCGCTCGCGGATGCGCGCGGGCGATTCGTGCTTCGTTCCCACGACCCGCAGCTGGCCGATCGGTGTCTGCTGTACCTTCAGCAGTACCACGCCACCGCTGACCTGCTGCTCGGGCAACTCCACGTAGACCGACTGGTAGCCCGCCTGCTGGTACAGCGCATTGACTGCATCGCGTGCCTTCTCGACATCGGCCAGAGTCTTTCCCGGGCCGAGGAACGGCTCCACCGCGCGCTCGATCTGGCGCGGATCGAGCACGGTGTTGCCGCGCACGATGTATTCATTGATGTTCACGCTGGGCGCAGGCGCCGCCTCCTGCGCGAACAATGTCAGCGGCAGCGCCGCCAGGGCCAGCACCAGCGGATGCAGGCGCAGCGGAAGGCGGACGGCTCGGCACGGAACAGGAGTCATCGAAGGCATCGCGTCGTATCGAAGGAAATGGCCATGGAGCGGCGCGTGGGTCTACCAACAGGACGTGTACGTCGCGTCAAAACCGCCAACAGTTTTGTGACAGCACTGTCATCTTTTGACAGCGCCGGAACGTCCAGCGGCGGAGACTGCCCGTGCCACACGTCTTCATTGCAGAACGTCGGTTGTCGCAGGAGATTCGAGATGAGTGAGCCGTTGAAGGCGGGCCTTCGCCCTGCCCTTGCCCTTGCCTTGTTGCTGGCGTTGCCATCGGCCTGGGCCGACGAGGCAAAGAAACAGGACGAGGCCGCGCCGTGCATCGAAGTGCAGGTCAACCGCGAGCGCATCCCCGCCTGGGAGTGCCTGCAACGCAAACTGGCGGCGGCGCCGAAATCGGCGAAGTCACCGGCGCTTCCTGAAGCCGAGCGCCTGATGCGGCAGCCCGGCAACCAGCTGATGCAGTACAACCTGGAAGGCACACGACAGCGCATGGGCGATGCGTTCGGGCGCGCGGTGGTGCCGCAGCGACCTGCGCGCTGAGCCAGCGCCTTTGTAGAGCCGAGCCCATGCTCGGCTGTCTTTGCATTCATCGGCGATGCCGCGCAGGCGCAGCCGAGCGTAGGCTCGGCTCTACGGTACCGCGGGCACGATGCCATCGCTCGGCACCGGCGGCAGCTCGGGCACCGGGAGGCTACGCGATTGCCCGGCCTGGTTCAGTTCCACCGCGCTGGCACTGATGCTGGCCAGCACCGTGCAGGGTCCGAGCCGTTGGCCGGGCGCATACGCTTCCGCCGGGCGTCCATCCACCGAGAGCAGGGCCAATGGCGCATGGTCACCGGCCATCACGCCCAGCACCACCACCTCGGTCTGCACTGCACCGGGGGACAGCAGCCGTACCAGCGGCAGGCTCGCCACTGCATCGAACATCGGCCGTACCGGCGCCACGGCCTTCGCCTCGCTGGCCGCGGCCGCTGGCGCCACGGCAGACAGGGTGACACTCCAATAGGCCACCACGGCCAGCAGCAGCGTCGCCGCCAGCAGGGTCAACATGCGACTGCGATCCCAGCGCCTGCCATCCATGTTCCGCACCACCGCCACGTTCGTCTCCGCCTACGCTAGCAGCTGTGGCTGACGCTTTTGTTTCATCATGCAGGCCTACGCTGGCAGGTGTCGACACGGACAGGAGGCAACGTCGATGCAGCGCGTGCAGCGTGGTTTCACCCTGCTGGAACTGATGGTGGTGCTGGTGATCATCGGCATCTGCACGGCCGGAATCGGGCTGGGCCTGGGCAGCCTGCTCGACCCGGGCCGGCAGCTGCGACAGGAAGCCGAGCGGTTGGCGCAGCGCCTGCAGGTGGCGCGCGATGAGGCACGCATCGATGGCCGCCCCCTGCGTTGGCAGGCCGACGCCAACGGCTATCGTTTCAGCCGCCGCGAAGGCAGCGGTTGGGTGATCATTGAACGCGATGATCTGCTGCGACCGCAGAAGTGGCAGGCAACGGGTATCGCGGTGCAGCCCGCCAGCCCCATTGAGCTGAGCCCGGAGTGGATCGGTATCGCCTGGGAGCTTGGGTTGTCGCTGGATGGCCGCAAACTGCGTCTTCGTGATGATGGCAGCGGACAGTTGCAGGTCGTGCAGTGAAGCGGAACATGCGCGGGTTCACCCTGATCGAGGTACTGATTGCACTGGCGATCGTTTCGATTGCGTTGGCGGCGGTGATGCGTTCAGTGGCGGTGGCGACCGATGATCAGTCGCGCCTGCGCGACCGCCGGCTGGCACTAATGTGTGCGCAGGACCGCTGGCAGGAGCTGCGCCTGGCCGGGCAGCCTCCGCAGGATGCACGGCAGCGCTGCGTGCAGGGGCGCAGCAGTTTCCTGGTGCTGCAGCATGTCGGCACCGGGAGTGACGGACAGCCACAGCTGGAGCTCAGCGTGGTTGCCGAAGATGCACCCCGGCAGTCGCTGGCGCGAATGCAGTTGCCATGGACGGCGGCGCAATGACGCGCGCCGTGCGCGGTTTCACCCTGATCGAGGTGATGATTGCGATCACCATCATGGGCGTACTGGCGCTGATCTGCTGGCGGGCGCTCGACAGCGTGGCCAACAGCAATCAGCGCCTGCGCCAGGCCGATGCCGAGACCACGACGGCGCTGCGCGTGCTGCAGCAGTTCCAGCGTGATATCGAAATGCGCGCAGACGATGCGTTGATGAATGGCGCAGTGCGGCCGGCCGATCAACCGCAGCGGTTGCTACCGCCGTCGCTGGTGAGCGAGCGGCACCCGGATGGGAGCTTCGCGCTGGAGATCACCCGCAGTGTCGGCAGCGATGGGCTGCACTGGCAACGGGTACGCTGGTGGCGGCAGGGCAATACGCTGTGGCGGGCCAGTGGTACGGCTACGGACCAGTATCCGTTGCCGGCGCCGGAACTGTCGAAGGGCATTGCCGTGGCGCACGGCGTGCAGCGGTTCGAGGTGCGGGCCTGGCAGCCAGGAACGGGATGGGCCGTGTTGCCGAGCGAAGGCGAGGTAATGCCGGCCACGGGACTTGAACTGCGGTTGGGCCTGCGCGATGGGCGTGAGCCGTTGAGTTACCGGCGGGTGCTGGAGCTTTAGGCTTTTGCCCAGGCAAAGCATCCAGGCATGGCGTGGATCTACTGCCGAGCTGCTTCTACTGCCGGGCCTGCCCTGGTGGGTGCCGACCTTGGTCGGCACTGAAGCTGGCCAAGCCATCGACGCATTGCGTGGATCTACCGCCGAGCGGCTTCTACTGCCCGGCCTGCCCTGGTGGGTGCCGACCGTTGGTCGGCACCGTTGCAAGAGGCCTAACGGCGCTGCGTGCCCTCGTCGCGACTTGCCTGCGGGAACTGGAAGGCACTGTTGGCGTCATAGCCAGCGTTGGCAGTATTGCCACGCGCCGGCGGGTTGATGCTGCTGGTGCCGCTGCCGAAACCGAGGATCTGCACGCTGATCACCGATGGCTGGTTGCGCCGCGCATCATCCTGGCTCTTGCGCATCACATCCTGTGCCGCCTGGCTGGCGCTGTTGGCTGCTGCACTGGCCGAGGCCAGCGCGTTGACGTTCACCGTGGCCAGCACGGGCAGGCCCTTGCTTTCACCCTGTACCTGGATGTTGGCGGCGTTGAGCACCTGCAGCGCGGCCAGGTTGATGTTGCCCGACACGCGGATGCCAGCTTCGCCCGCATCGATGGTGCCCAGCGGCGCGATCAGGTCGACATCGCCCGGCCGCACTTCGGCAATGGGGTTCAACGTTGCGATGCCTGCACCACTGGCCGGGGCCTGCGGCGACAGGAGCACATTGCCCCAGCCGTCATAGACGCGGCGCGGTGGCGTGTACAACAAGGTGGTCTGCGAACCACGGCCGGCATTGATGTCACCCTGCTCCGACCAGGCCAGGATGTCACCGCCGAACGTTGTCATCACCCGCGACAGGCCCAGCAGCACGCTGTCCTGGCTGAACAGCCGGATATCACCCTGCCCCTGGGTCACCAGCCCGGCACTGGCCGGCGGCACCACGCCCTGCACACCCACCACGATCTGTCCGCCCGGCGCCATCAGCTCGATGTTGCCGCCGGCTTCGGTACGCACGCCAGAGCCTCCGTACATCAGGATATCGCCCGTGCGCTGGATCGTTGCACCTGTCGCATCCTTGTCCGGCATCAGCGTGGCGATGGCCTCGCGGCCGCGCAGGTAAGAACCAACGCGTGGCCCATTCCGATCGTTGTACTCGCGTCCACCTTCGCGCAGTTCGGCGTAGTAGACCTGGCGCAGGAAGATCCGCTGCTGCTCCTTCGGCAACCGGTCGAACGCAGCCAGTGCCTCGGCGCCGTCGGCGGCCAGGCCGAAGCGCTGCTGCAGCCACTGCTTCAACTCCTTGTCGTAGGTCTTCACCGCCTTGCCCGGCTGCGCAGCCAACGACTGCGAGGGATCGGCGAGGTTGGCCGGATCCAAGTAGCGCGTGCGCAGTGCATCGAAATCAATGGCCTGATTGCCCGCCGTCAAGGCAATGCTTGCGCCCGGGCGCGTATCGCCCTGCACGATGCCGCCCCGGCTGACGATGCTTCCTGCCTCTTCCTGGCGCAGCTGGCGACCGGCGCTGACCTCGACATTGCCCGGGCCGGCCACCGTCAGATTGCTGCGGATGATGTCCCGGCCCGCCTCGATCCCGCTGATATCGGTTCCGCGGGTGTTGAGCGCGGTGACATCGGCGCTGATGACATCGCGGCCGGCGCGCAGCCGTACCGCCGAACCCGCCTCAAACCAGTCAAATACGGTACGTCCGCCATTCTGGCCATTGCGCGAGAGCTGCCGCCTGCTGCCGCTGCCCAGCCCGATGATATCGCCGGCCACGGCATAGAACCGGCTGACCGCCGTCGGCGTAGCCGGCAACGACACACCAAGCGCGGTATTGGGACCGAACGCGAAATACGGCAGCACGGTGTCAGGGCTGGCGGCGTTCCCATCGACGGATACATTGCTGCGCACCGTTCCCGCGTCTCCGGGCCCCTGCGCGATGAAGCCGGGATCGAACGGACCAGGGATGCGGGCATCACTGCTGGAGCGCGCGATCTGTGTCGCTCGGTTGGCGGCCAGGATCGATCCTCCCGCCAGCACCTCCAGCCGTCCCGACGCCGAGGGCGCCAGCAGGATGACGTCCTGGGCATCAGGCACACTGCCGCTGCGCAGATTGGCGAGATTGATGTTGCCGGAGGCTGCAATGGCGGTGAACCGGGAGGGATACAACCAGTAGTTGAGATAGATGTCGCCATTGCTGGCGTTGATTTCGACCACCTCCCTGGCCTGATTGCTGCCGCTCGCATGCTGCGTGCCCACCAGGCCCGGCGACAGATTCCCGCCGGCGGAGAACAGGTCCAGCGCGGTGCGCGGCGTCCATAGCGAGAACCAGCTCGTGCCAGACGCGCGGCTGCCATCATCCAGCCCGATCGTGTTGAAATTGGCCACGGGAACCCGGCCTGGATCGGCGGCACTACCCAGCACCACGTCGCCGCGCGCCTGCAACTGCGCGGTTGAGTCGCCCAGCACCAGCACCGGTCCGGCCATCGCAACCGGGCTGTCGGCCACCAGCGGATCCTTCAGGCCCAGTTGCCCATAGCTGGCCTGGACTGCACTGAGGCCACCAATGCGCGCAGCGTCGATGCGGGTGTTGCCACGAACATTGGTCACCACGCCATTGACGTCCAGGTCCTGCTGATCCGATGTGCTGCCACGACTGCTGGCACGCAGGCCCGGATTCAGTGCACCTCCGCTGCGCAGGGCCATGTCACCACCGCCGGTGACATGCAACTGGCCATCGACCACGCGCCCGGTTGATCCGACCGCGACCGAAAGCGCACTCGAATGCGGCGAGATCTCGTATCCCAGCGCGTTGCCCATGCTGTCCAGCATGCCCATATGGCGGCCTGCGTCCAGGCTCAGATTGCCGCCCCCCAACGTCCCGAACCCGGTAAAGCCCACCAGGCGGGGGGTTGCATCCAGTTCGGGCCTCACCGTGCTGTAGGTTCCGAAATTGATCCACCAACTGGTCGGCGTCTGCACGACACCGCCGGTGGTGCCCGTTCCCTGCCGCCACAACCAGTTGCCCACCGCTGCGCTTGAGTGGCCAGCCTGGTCGCGCTGGACCGTGCCCGATTCCGCGCGGAAGCTCCATGTATCGCCGATGATGTCGCGCCCCGCCTCGATGCGCAGATTGCCGCCCTGGTCCGGATACCACGCCTGATAGCTGGCGAGGGCCGCGTCGTAGGCCCCGGAGGCCTGGGTCGAACCAAGCAGCAAGGTGTTCTCCGGCTTCGGCGCACGCGCCGCGTTGAAGCGCGGATCGCTGCCATCACCCAGATGGGTGGGCGTACCTGCGGTGTAGACACCGAAGCCGGATTTCATGCGCACGTCCTGCGCCGCCAGCAGCGCCAGGTCTCCCTTGCCGGTACGCAACACGCTCCAGGCCGGCGAGCCCAGGCGCTTGCCGTAGGTGGTGACTTCGGTAAGCGTGCCGCCGCCGTAGCAGTAACCGGTGACTGCACAGATATCTTCCTCGGACATGCCCATCTCGGCGCCAAGTTCCGACGCAGGCCTGCCGACCCAGGACTCGTCCCCCCACCACATCAGCGAACCCTCCTTGTCCACCAGGCGCGGCGCCGCGCCGCAGAACGGTCCCAGTTCACAGATGTCACCTTCGGCGACACCCAGCATTTCAGCCGCCTCCCGGGGCGACTTGCCGACCAGACTGTCGTCCCCCCACCAGAACAGCGAACCTTCCAGGTTGACGACACGATCGCCTTTCCATTCCGTCGTGGTGGTCACTGTACCGATGGTGCTGTAGTGGCTGTCGGCGAGCACGATGCTGCCGTCACTGCCCCAGCGACGCGTGCGCGGATCGGCAGACGCTGTATCTGCACCAGCCACCGCAGTCAGGTCCCATGACGTGGTCCCTTCGGGCAACATCGAGGCCAACGCCCAATTGCGCCCCTGTCGGCCGCTGGCGTCGGCCACCCGCAGCTTCACCGGAGCGTCGCCGGCCAGTTCCACCTTGGTCATCGAGGGGATGATGGCACCGGCGTGCAGATCCAGCGCGCCGGAGAGCCGCATCACCATCGGCAACGCCACTCCGGCAGGCCAGACCTGGGCCGCCACCGGTGCCGGATTGCGCAGGCGGAAGCCGGCGCCCAGCCGTGCGCCTGCCTGAAGGGTGAGCGCTTGGGCCAGCACGGTGCCTGCTGCCAGCACCTGGCCGCCATCGGTGGTCACCGCCGCCCCCAGCACACTGCCGGCGGGCAGCGTGAGCTCTGCGGAAAGTGTCATGGCCACCGGCAGCACCGTACCCGACGGCAATGTCAGCGCCTGGAACGGCAGGTCGTAATTCAGTGTCGCACCGGCGCGGAACTCAGTACCGATCTGGAGCTTGACGCCCTCGCCGGGCACGATCAGATCGCCACCAAATGCGGTGTTCGGCGAGCCCGCGCTCCGCCCTTCCAGCAGCACCCAGCCGTCTTCATCCGGGTTGGCAGGCGGCGGTGCGAAACCGTCGTTGATGCTGCCGTAGACGTTGATATCGCCCTCGGCGCGCAGCACCAGCGCGGCCGATTCACCGAAGCCACGGCGCGCTGGATCAGTCCGGTTCGACTGCGGTCCATAGCGGTAGCCGGACAGATCGATATCACCGGCCACCACCAGGTCGCCACGCGGATTGTCACCGCTGCTCCGCGCCACCAGCTGCACGCCGGGGCGCAGGCGGTAGCTGCCCAGGGCGCCGGTGCGCTGCTGCAATCCCGTATTGGCCAGCGCGGCATTCATCCACAGGCTGTTGTCCGGGTCCACCACCGTATCCAGCCATTGCTGGTTGATCACCTGCGGACGATGGCCGTGCACGTCTGGAGCGCTGGCCAGCGGCGCCGAATCGTAGCTGCGGAAGGCGTTGACCTGGAGGTCGCCGGCGCCGGCAATGCGGATGCCGCTGGCTACTTCGATTGCTGCATCGTTGCTTCCCACACGGGGCACGTTGAGCTTGACGCTGCCGCGTGCGCGGCCGTCGTTCTGGCCCGGGCCGCTACCGGTCGCCACCGACGTACCGGCGCGCAGGTCCATCGAGGAAGCCGCACCCAGCTGCAGGCTGCCGTTGGCCGAGGTCAGTTCAATCATGGCCCGGTTCGGGCTGTCGATGATCTTGCCGTAGCTGTCCACGCGCAGGCCGCTGCCATGCGCGTCCAATGTGCCATCGATACGCAGCACGTCGCGGGCGGACAGGCGGATGCTGCCGACCTGTTCGCCACTGGCATCAACGCGGCCATTGACCTGCAGGCTGCCGCCATCGACGCTGATATCAACGTTTCGGGCCCTCACCTCATCGCCGATCACCAGGTCGCCTTCACTCAACTGGAAGGTCCGGCCACCGGTGATGCCACCGGCGGTAAGCCGAGCGTTCAGGCCGGAGAAGTCCTGCAACTGGCGTGCACGCACCACCAGCTCGCCACCGTCATAGGGCACTTCGGTTCCACCGGCATCGTAGCGACCGCTGGCGCCGCCCAGCAGGGTCCCGGCCAGATCGATACGGCCGCCCTGCGAGCCCAGTGCAGCAACGGTCAGGCGGCCGCCGCGGTTGTTGCGGGCGGAAAGATCGATACGCGACCCGGCGTCGGCAACGATGTCACCTTCGCGGCTCGTCAGCGCCACGTCGCCGCCCCAGCTGTACTTGTCCACGTCGAACAGGCTGACCTTGCGGCCGGCCATGTCAAGCACCGCGTTGCTGCCAAGCGTCATGCCCTGGCGGGCATTGGCTTCGAACCGGCCGGACGCCAGCGCCACGCGGCTGTCGATACCGATCCGTTCGGCCGTGATCGACAACTCTGCACCCAACGCATCGCTGCCCGTGGTCGCCGCAGCACCGCGCAGCTGCACCGTTCCTCCATTGCGGATGGCCAGCTGCGCACCCGCGTTGCCGGTCAGCAGCGGGGTGACGATATCCAGCGCGCCGCCATTCAACTGCCAGCCGCTGCCTGCCACGTAGTCGCCCTGGCGCTGGAAGACGTCCAGGCTGCCCTTGCCGGAGAACAGCATGCGATCCGACGCCGCCAGCGTTACGCCGGCGAAGCCGAGCACCTGGCGATCTGCGGCCACCGTCGAGCTGGACCGGGTGAAGGGCGCACGCCCCAGCTCCAGCACCCGCGTATTGATCTCCAGCTGCCCTTGGCCAAGCCGGCCCACCATCGCCTCGCCGGCTGGTTGGGTCTGCTCACCGCCGGCCAATGCGGTGCCGGCCAGCGTACCGTCCCAGACCAGCGTATCGGCGAAGATGCGCGCGCGGTCGGTAGCGCTGCCGTAGCCGTGAATGGCAGGGGCACCCAGCACCAGACTGCGCAGACTGCTGCGGCCGGTCGCACTGTCACGCGTATCCAGGTCCACGCTGCCGAACACATTGATGGCATCGCGCGCGGTCAGGCTGAGCGCCTCCAGCGCCGGCGCGCCGGTGGCGGTGTTTCCGCGCAGTAATCGCTGCAGTACCTCTTGGTTCATGGTCATGCCGGCCGGCAGGCCACCAGCTGCCGCTGCCGTCGCAATGGCTTCGGCACTACCGAGGTTGAGGGCCGACATGCCCAGGCCGAGCTGGCGCGTTCCATAGCTCACTGCGTCGCCAATGTTCAAGGCGCCGTCGGTGACCACATTGATGCTGCCTGCCGACAGCAACCGGGTCTGGCCACTGCAGTCCAACTCGCATCCGCCGATGTCGATCGCCACCGGACCGGCGGCACTGCCGCCCTGCGCACTAAGCGCCGTCAAGCGCTGGTTGGACACGGCAAGCAGGCCGCCCGACACCAGATAGGGCGCCGTGGGCTGCGCCGCGCGCGAGGGATCGGCTCCGGCCAAGGTATCGATCGAAGCGCCCTGCTCGACCAGGATCCCCTTGCCCCCGAACGCAGCCGACAGCAGCACTTCCTGCGCCGTCAGGGTGACGCCGTTGCGCACCACGATGTGCTGCGCACTGCCCTCCAGCGAATAAGTCGTCGCGTCACGTCGCAGCACGCCGCCGATCAGCATCGTTTCCGGGCGGAACGCATTGAGCGCCGAATCGAAGAGGGTGGCACCGCTTCCACTGCCGGCACTAACGCCCTGGGTGGCGATCTCCAGCATCGCCTCATTGGAAGCGAGCAGATTGACCGAAAGCGTGCCGCCCCGTCCGTCATTGCTGCCGGCGTTGAAGCGTGACACGCCCTGGAAGATCGCGGCTGGCACGCTCGAACGTCCGGCGCCATCACCCAGCACCAGGTTGAGGTTGCCGGCATCCGTTGGCCGCCAGCGCAGTGCTTCACCACGCCGCTCGGCCACGCCCTGTACGAACGCGCTGTAGGAGGTCTCGTTGTAGCTGGCATGGCGGCGCACCACATCCGCCGGCGTCAGCACCAGATCAGTGAGCAGCGATGAGACTCCACCCCCCAGGCTCTGCGCCTGGTGTCCACTGACGCGCCAGGAACCGGTGCCGGTCGCCACTGGCTGTCGGCTGCCGACGGCGCTTTCAGCCCCGACTTCGACGCGGAATGCGCCCTTCTGCAGTGCGTAGCTGGCCGGCAGCAGCGTGTAGGTTCCCGCCGGTAGGCCTGGAACCCCGGCAGGGATGACAATCTGCTGGCCAACGCGCGGATCGGCGCTGCCGTCAGCGAGCGCCTGCGGCGCCTGCGTGCCCGAGCGTCCCGGCATGATCGCGTAGACCGCATTGTCACTGCCGCTGAAGCGGTAGCGCGGGTTCGCATCCGCCAGCGCATGCCGCAGGACGTCCACCGAGCCACCCCGTCCGGCCACGAATGCAGCGCCGGACAGCTCGCCGCCGCCGGACATGTCCAGCACGCTGCCCGCCACGCCATTGAAGGCGTTGGCCACGATGTCGATACCGATCGGGATGTTGTTCGAGCCGGGGCCCAGCACATCGAAGTCGGCACCGTTGCGGCGCCAGCCAACACCATCCACGGTGCCGCCAAACGGCAGCTGCAGGCCCGCTCCGCTCACCGACGTCACACTGCCTGCAAGCAGGTCGACGCGGCCGGCCACATCGGCGTTGAACTTCCGGCCGCCGAGCTGCACATGGCCCCACGGCACCTGCACATTGCCGCCCTGCACCACCGTCGCCGCCACCAGCGCCAGGCTTCCGAACGCAGAATCCGGTGCCGGTTGCGCGCCGCCTGCAATGCCATGAATGCGCAGCACGGCGTCGGGGTTCTGCCAGAACGGCTCGCCTGAAGGTCCGATGTCGGGGACGCCGGCCACGATGCGTCCCTTGGCCCGGGCTGCCGGGTACAGGCGTGCGGCGCTGATGTCGATAGACCCCGGGCTTGCCAGCGTGGAGACCAGCGAACTGCTGGCGACCGGGGCCAGCAAGCGGATGTCACCGCGGCTGCGCAGCGCGACCTGATCAAAGCCCGCCAGCCAGGTCACATCGCGCAGGTCGATCAGATCGGCGCCCACCTCCAGGCGATGCTGCCGGCCGGCGTCGAGGGGCGCCTCCAGCGGGCGCAACGTGCCTTCGCCGGCCGGTTGCCACCAGCGGCCCTGCGCAAGGCGGACATACGGCGCGGCCAGTTGCAGGTGGCCGCCCTCGCTGCCACCCGGGACGAAGCCGAGGTAACGCTCGTTCAAGCCCTGGATGCGCAGGCTCTGGTCCATGCGCAGATTGACATCCCCCTGCGCACGGATGTCACCGAACAGGGACAGATGATCGAAACCACCGGCCTCGATCTGCTCCACCGACAGTGCCGCATGGCCGTACTCAAGGCGTGCAGGCAGGTCCGCCGTCTGCGCGGCGTGCTGGGTCAGTGAGATCATCCGCGGTGCCAGCACGTCCTTGCCGTTTGCCGTCCTGCCGTAGGTGCCACCACCGAAGGCAACCCCCAGGGTGCCGCCGCGCGCGCCGTCGCCGCCGGCCGCTGCGTCCAGTTCACCCTGCAGGTACAGGGAATTGCCGCTGCGCAGCACGATGCTGCCGCCATCGCTGTCCACGCGGGTGCGCCCGCTGCCATCGATATCGAGCAGCGCCGACGCACCGGAGGCATCCAGCCGCGCCCCACGCTCCACCACCACGAAGGTATCGGGTGGCAGGTGGCGTACGTTGTCCTGGTCTTCCCAGTCCAGCGCGCCCCCGATCTCGATCGTTCCGCCCTTGCGCACCTGCCCGCGCAACGTCCCGCGCGCGTCGCGCAGCGAAACGGTATCGCCACTCACGTCCAGCAGCGCGCCATCGGCGATCGTCCACTGGCGCTCGCGGCGTGCATCACCACGTACACCGGATGGATCGAACGCCTCATCCAGGCGGATGCGGCCGCCGGCTGCCTTCAGATGACCGGCCACGCTCAGGTTGCCGGCGCTGGACAGTTCGATCGACTGGCCCGGGTCGACCTCGATCCTGGCCCCCTTGCCAACGCGCAGGTCGGCCGTGGACAGCAGATGCCCCGCGCGCAGTGTCAGGCTCGCGCCGCCACGCTGCGACACGCGACCACTGCTCGGATCGGCCTCGTACAACGATGGCATCCAGGCCTGCACGCCCTGCTCGCGGACCAGAGCCTGTGCTGCGCCGTCGGCCAAGCGCAGCGCAGGTCGTTGCACCTGCAGCGGGGTGCCCTCTTCAACCGTCAAACCGTTGTGACCGGCGATGTCATAGCCGGCGAAGCCGCTGTTGAACAGCGCTGCCTGCAATCGCAGCGAGGCTGCCGATGCTTCCGTGCCAGGCACGCCGATAGACACCGCACCGCCGGTTGCCAATATGAAGTTGCCGCTGCCATTGCCGAGCGCGCTGAAGCGCGCGCCCTCGCCGAAGCCCAGCCGGCCGCTGCCGTCGGTGGCGACCTCGGTGCTGGCCGCGAGCAGACTGACGCTGCCGCCCTTGCCGACGCGCCCCTTGCCGTTGGCATCGATCGCACCGCCGGCATCAACCAGAATCGCTGCTCCCTGGCCCACGTCGATATCGTGGCTGCTGTTGAAGCGCACCTGCCCGCCGTCGATCCACGCCTGTGCGGGACCGCCCTCCGGCGCTGCAAGCGCGTTGCTCCAGCCACCGCCAAGATCGATCCGGGCGCCGGCCGCGACATCCACCGCACCACGTCCGGACGTCAGCAATGCCGTGGGCCCGCCAAGCGCCGCAAGCAGATTTCCGGCTTCCACCTGCCCGCCGGCAATCTGCACCGTTCCACCGAAGCTGACGCGGCTTGCGGTGAGCCCAAGCCGGCCGCCCTCCTGCAACCTGAGCGTGCCATCGAGGTCGATACGGCCGGCCGAAGCGAGGTCCACCTGCCCCCATCGCTGGGCGCTCAGCACCTCACTGTCCAACCACACGGTATTGCGCTGTGCTTCCCCGATCGGCGCCTGCAACGTCCATGACCGGGTGTCGGCCTGGAGCGCTCCGATGCGGATCCGCGAATCGAACACTGCACTTCGGCCGTTGTTGTCGAAACGCCCCAGCCAGAGCTGGGCGTTGCGGGCCGCCGCCGTCTGTGCCTGCGCGTATCCGTCCTGCCCCTGGTCGGGGCGGCGCGTCTGCTGCAGGCCCTGAAAGGCCACCGTATCCACCTGGCCCTGCAGGACAGCCGTGGGCGCCGAGATCAGCAGACGGCCAGCATCGCGTCCCACGGTATAGCCATTGTCGAAACGCTGGGTGGGCGCCACCAGCGGATTGCGGAACGATTCGGTCACTCCCCACCGTTCCTGCTTCACTTCATAACCCTGGTACAGACCGTCGTACAGCATCTCGGCCGGTGCATCGTCAAGCCGGTACAACTGGCCATCGCGGCCACGCAGCCAGCTCTGCTGCACCACGCCGGACTGCACATCCAGGCTGCCGCCGGCCAGATTGATGCGCGAACCGGCGTGGCTCACCACTTCCTTGCCTGCCAGCTGGACAGTGCCGCCCTGCGCCGCCCATTCGCTGATCGAATGCCCCTGATTGTCCAGGTAGCCACCCACTTCCAGCAGGCCGCCGCCAGCATACCAGCGCGTGCCGTCATA
The DNA here is from genome assembly GCF_029839005.1 of Stenotrophomonas sp. GD03958. Taxonomy (NCBI): domain Bacteria; kingdom Pseudomonadati; phylum Pseudomonadota; class Gammaproteobacteria; order Lysobacterales; family Lysobacteraceae; genus Stenotrophomonas; species Stenotrophomonas sp. GD03958. The sequence continues at coordinate 20,297 of NZ_JAOBZT010000014.1, forward strand.
GCCACCGGTACCGGCGGCGACTTCGATCAACTGGCGGCGGTCGATCCACACCTCGCTGCTGATCAGCTTGCCGCTGTCACGATTGTCCGGCGAGTCGCGCAGCTCGTTGCCCTGCACCTTCACCTTGACGTTGTTGCTTTCCATCGCCACCTGCACGCCCACCGCACCGGAGACGTCCACGCGCGCGCCATCATCCAGATAGCTGCGTCGGCTGGCGTCCGCGATTACCTGGCCGCCGGTGGCTACCGCCAGCGCGCCGGCCTGGAAGTTCACATCGCCGCCGGAGACGACTTCGATGCGCGATTGCTCGCGGCGGTCCTGCAGGCGCGAGAGATTGTCGAAGGTGCCACTGTTGCTGCCACCGCGAAGCTTGTCCTGCTCGGCCGATTCCCTGATGAGGGCATCGCGCTGGCTGTCCAGCGCCGTGCTCTTGCCATCGTCTTCCAGCAGTACTGCAGTGGTCGAGCCGGAGGCCAGGGTCACACTGCCCGCCGCATCGGACGCCGAATTCAGCAGGTGTACGGTGCCGCGCTGATTCAGCGTGGTGGTCGCAACCGCAACGCCGGCCTGTTCGACCGTGCGGCCGGCCAGGGTGATGTCGCCCTCGCGTGCCTGGATCAGACCGCTGTTGCGAACGCTGCCGGCCGTGCTGTCAGCGACGAAGCGCGGTGCGATCTCGTTGCCACGGGTGGTCGATGCAGTGTTCTGCGCCGTGCCCACGCCACGACGGATCACGAAACTGTCGCCGGCGGCAAGCTGGGTCTGACCTTTGCGCGTCTCGATCTGGCCCGCGTTCTCCACGCTGTGCCCAGCCAGCAGCACATAGCCACCGCCCCGCGTTGCCGTGGTCGGTTCGTGCGTGGTGATGCGTGCACCGCGTTCGACCATGACTTTGCCTACGGCGTCGGTCAGCGCCGAGGTGTTCGCCTCGGCACTGTACAGACCCTGCTCACGGAACTGCGCGTCGCTGATGCGCGCGGCCGCCGCCACCAGGTTGCGGACATTGACCTGGCTGTTGTTGCCGAACACCACACCGTTGCGGTTGGCCACGAACACCGTGCCATTGGCCTTCAGCTGGCCAAGGATCTGGCTGGGCCTTGCGGCGGGATCATTGACCCGGTTCAACACGGCCCAGTCGGGGTTCTGCAGGAAATTCAGCGTGGTGTTGCCACCTATGTTGAAGGTTTCCCAGTTCAGAATCGCCTGGTCGGCGGTCTGCTCGATGTTGACCAGCACCCGCCCGTCGGCCGCCCGCGACTGGATCGCTTCGCGCGCATTGATCCAGCCACGCGTCAATGGATTCTCGTCAACCTTCAGGCCATCCTTGCCCAGGCCATCGGCCACTACGAAACCCGCCTCGCGGCGCGCCTGCCGTGCCTGCTCCTGCAGGCGCTGCTGCAGGGCGATGGCCTGCGCGGCTGTGCCGAGGTTGTCGATGGACTGCTGCAGTTTCTGCCGCGCTGCATCCTGCTGCTGTGCGGGCAGCTGGAACTGGATCGGCACGCCGTTGGGCATGCGCCCGCTCTGTGCCGCCGCGCCCTGCGCCGCACCGCGCTCGGCGAACCAGCCGGGGCTGAATGCCTGTTGGGCCTGAGTGGCCGGAGCCACCACGCTGCCCAGGGCCACTGCGACGGCCCAGGCCATCGGGTGGCTGCGCCACAGGGCAGCAGGGAAACGGGCGGTGGGCGAATGCGGGTGCGACATCGGGGACCTCGTCAACCTGATGGGCCGCGTCGGCGGCGGCGTGTGTACGGATGGGCCTGCGCGAGGCACGCCCTGCACCTCATAGACGGTGGCGGCGGCGTGAAGACGACAGGCGCATCACGGTCATGCAGCGGACATACGCAGAAGGCGCCGGCATTGCTGCCGGCGCCCTTGTGCATTTCCTGCAACTACCAAAGCAATTGCAGTTACAGCGGACGGCCGATGCCCGAGCAGGTGCTGGGGTTGTTCACGGCACCGGCGTTGGTGGCGGTCGCAAAGCGGGTGCGGACCGCATCACGCCAGGTCTTGGTCAGCGGAATGAACTTGTGCGCGCGGATCGCGTCGTCGTTCGGCCCCTTCTCGACGCCGTTGGCATCGACGACACTGCCGTAGTGACGTGCCAGGAAGGCACGCACGTTGGCGCCCACAGTGCCATTCTTGTAGCACTGGCCGAACACGAAGTTGGTGTAACCGGCAATCGGATAACCCGCGTTCGGGTTGCCGAACACCGGCACCCAGTTCGCCGGGTTCTCGGCGGCGGCACCGGTCGGCGGCGCAGCGGTTTCCAGCGTGGCCTGCACACTCACTTCATCCGGCGAGAAGCCCTTGACCTTGGCGATCTTGGTGGCATCGGTCAGGCTCGGGATCACGTCCGGACCGACATAACCGACGCGGCCGTCAACGGCATAGACGGCGTTGTACAGCGCGGTGCCACCGGTGGCCGGGGCAGCGATGAAGTTCGACGGCACGCTGGTGAACAGGTTGGCGAAGGTCGACTGCACCGAGAATGCCGGCACGCCGTTGGTCAGTTTCAGGTTGGTACCCGACACGTCAGCCGGCTGGCAGGCGCTGGTCAGGAAGCGGGTCAGCAGTTCGCTGGTGCCGCTGCTTTCGCCGCGGTAGACGACCTGGATGGCGCCGGTACGGCCCAGGCCCGCGAGCTGGCTCCAGTTGTTGATCTTGCCGGAGAAGATGCCGCAGATCTGGGTGACCGACAGGTCAACCGCCGAACCGGCCTTGTTGAACGGAATGGTGACCGAGGTGGCAACCGACGGGATCTGCACCAGTGCGCCATAGCGGTTGGCGTCGCCGGACACGTTGTAGGTGCTGTTGTAGGTGCTCAGCTCGGTGCCGCTCAGCACCGAGTCGCTACCGGCGAAATGCACGGTGCCGGTGGCCTGGAACAGGCTGGAATTGTTTTCAAGGAAGGCCTTCTTGCCGGTGCCCGAACCGGTCACGGCATAGCTGAAGTTGGCCGGCAGGATGCTGTCGGCCTGGCCCTTGTACAGGTCGGCCGGCAGCGAAGCGCCGCCGCCGGTGACGGCGGTCTGGGCCGAGGCGGCACCAGCAGTGGCCAGCAGCGCGGTAGCAACCAGCGCGGCCAGGGTCTTGTACTTGTTCATGATCTTCTCCTGAAGGGTTTACTGCGAAGGGAAACACCAAGGGAGGAACGGTCACTACACGCCTGCTGCCGCCGAGGGCCTCCCAGCCCACTCTGCGGCGACGTGTCCATGCTGGTCCGCACCGATGACAGGCCGCTTAAGAAACCTGTGGAAGATCGAAAAAAGGTGTGGAGGATTGTGTGGAGAATCGGCCCATGCCACATTCCAACGACGCCGTCCGATCGACTGGATGGGATCGATTCGATGGAATCGACTGGATCGAATCGATTTGATGGGATCGGCTGGATCGAATCGACTGGGTAGAGTCGACTGTTAGTCGACTGCTCTTCACACGCAGCAGCAGTACGAAGCACGCGCGCTGCGCGCTAGTCGACTAACAGTCGACTCTAGCCGTGATGCGCGTTGCGCATCACTGCACCAACTGGTTCATTTCCATGATCGGCATCAGCACCGCCAGCACGATCGTCAGCACCACGCCACCCATCACCAGGATCATGGTCGGCTCCAGCAACGCAGTCAGTGCCATCGCGCGACGCTCGATCTCGCGCGAAATCGTCTGCGCGGCGCGATCCAGCAGAGCCGCCAGCGAACCGGTCTTCTCGCCACTGGCCACCAGGTGCACCAGGATCGGCGGATACACCTTCTGCACCTTCAGCGCAGAGCCAAGCGCGGCACCTTCACGCACCCGCGCGGACACATCATCTGCACAACGCGCCAGCAACGCATTGCCCAGGGTCTGCCGGGCAGCTTCAAGCGCACGCAGCAGCGGCACGCCAGCATCCAGCAGGATCGCCAATGTCGAGGCGAAGCGCGCACTGTTCACGCCCAGCACGAAGCGCCCGACCATCGGCACCCGCAGCAGCATCGCGTCCCATCGCAGGCGCAGCTCGGGCTTGCGCAGGGCCAACCGCCATGCCACCACCAGCGCAGCGATGCCCAGCCCCACCCACACGCCCCAGCTGCGCACGAACGCGCTGGCGGCCAGCATCACCTGGGTCAGCATCGGCAGCGTCTGCCGCGCCTGCACGAACGCGGTCACCACCTGCGGCACCACGTAGCTGAGCAGGAAGATCACGATCGCCACCGATACCAGGCTGATCGCCGCTGGATAGATGAAGGCGGTCAGTACCTTGGCCTGCAGCGCATTACGTTCTTCGATGTAGTCGGCCAGGCGCTCCATCACCCGCGCCAAGTCACCGGAGTCTTCACCTGCGCCCACCAGCGCCCGATAGATCGGCGGGAAGTCGCGCGGCCGCGCGGCCAGCGCAACGGTCAGGCGCTGGCCGGCACGCACGTCGGCGCGTACGGCGGTGAGTGCCTGGGCCACGTGCGGGCGTTCGGCCTGCTCGATCACCGCACTCAAGGCGCCTTCCAACGGCAGGCTGGCCGCCAGCAGGCTGGCCAGCTGGCGGGTGGCCCAGGCCAACTCGCTGGCGGACAACCGCCGAGCAGCCCAGCCACTGCCGGCATTGCGCGCCGCGCTCACCTGTACTGGGGTCAGCCCGCGCCCACGCAGCAGCTGGCGCGCACCGCGCGGGCTGTCGGCGTCCAATTGACCCTTCTTGATGCGGCCCTGCGCGTTGGCAGCCTGGTAATCGAACAGCGCCATGCAAGCCTCAGTCGTCGCCAGTGACGCGCAGGATCTCTTCCAGCGTGGTCACCCCGCTGTCGACCCAGCGCTGGCCGTCCTGTCGAAGGGTCCGCATGCCGGCCCGCCGCGCCGCCTCGCGTAGCGCAGGCTCACCCTGCCCTTCATGGATCAGTGCGCGTACCCGGTCGTCCACCACGAACAGTTCATGGATGCCGGTGCGTCCCCGATAGCCACTGTTGGCACAGGCCGTGCAGCCCACTGCGCGCCATACGGTCCGGCCCTCGCCATCCAGCTCGGCACGCCGGCACTGCGTGCACAGCCGCCGCACCAGCCGCTGCGCCAGCACGCCGCGCAACGAGGACGCCAGCAGGAACGGCTCTACACCCATATCGGCCAGGCGGGTCACCGCCGAGATCGCATCGTTGGTGTGCAGCGAGGCCAGCACGCCATGGCCGGTCAGCGACGACTGCACGGCGATCTGCGCGGTCTCCAGGTCGCGGATCTCACCGATCATGATGGTGTCCGGATCCTGGCGCAGGATCGCGCGAAGGGCGGTGCCAAAGCTCATGCCGATGCGCGTGTTGACCTGGATCTGGCCGATGCCGGCGAAGTCGTACTCCACCGGGTCTTCCACCGTCAGGATATTGCTGGTGCTGCTGTCGAGCTGGCCCAGCGCAGCGTACAGCGAGGTGGTCTTGCCGCTGCCGGTCGGCCCGGTGACCAGTACGATGCCATGCGGCTGCCGGATCAATCCGGTGAACGTGGCCAGGGTGTCATCGGCCATGCCCAGGCGCTGCAGCTGCAGGCGGCCGGCATCCTTTTCCAGCAATCGCAGCACGGCGCGCTCGCCATGCCCGGTTGGCACCGTTGAAACACGGATATCCAGCGGCCGCCCGCCCACGCGGATCGCAATGCGACCGTCCTGCGGCAGGCGTTTCTCGGCGATGTCCAGGTGCGCCATGATCTTGATGCGTGATACCAGCGCCGCATGCAGGGCGCGCCGCGGCTGCACCATGTCGCGCAGCGTGCCGTCCACCCGGTAGCGCACCACCGAATGGGTCTCGAACGGCTCGATATGCAGGTCGCTGGCGCCATCGCGTGCAGCCTGTGCCAGCAGCGCGTTGATCATGCGTATCACCGGCGCATCATCCTGCGCATCCAGCAGGTCGGTGACCTCCGGCATGTCCTGCATCAGCCGGTCCAGATCGACTTCACTTTCGGCGGCACCGACCACGGCCGCGGCATCACCACCGTCACGGTACTGCTCACCCAACCGCTGCTGCCAGGTCGCCGCATCCAGGGCCTGAAACGGAAGCGGGCCATGCCGGCGGCGCAGCTCGGCCACGGCCCACGCCGCCGTGTCGGCCGTGCCGAGCAGCACCGGCTCGCCACCGGCTTCGGACAGCATCACGCCGTGGCTGCGCACCCACGCGTATGGCAGCGGCACAACGGCGCTCACGGCCCGATCACCAGTTCCGGCGTGTAGCCCAGCCCGCGCAGCTGCTGCAATGCCGGATCCAACTTCGCCGGATCACGCGGCAGCCGCACGCGCAGGCGTTGCCCACCCTCGCCCGGCGTCGCCTCCGCGTAGGCCTGCAGGCCCAGCGCCCGCACCTGCGCCACGCTCTCGCTGGCACGGCTCGGCTCCAGCCCCTGTGCGAACTGCACCAGCTGCGCATCGCCGTCACCGGCCGGATACAACGCTGCCAGGCTGGTGTTCTGCAACGGCTGGCCGTGGCCATCGCGCGCATTGCCCTGGCCGAGTACCGACAGGTCCTGCGGTGGCAGCTGCGGCGCCGACAGCGCGGGCAAGGCCCAGCTCTGTACGGGCTGCGCGCCGGCCTGCGCATTGCGCATGTAGTCGTAGCGGTCGCGGGTCAGGCGCTGTCCGGCGGCCGGGTCGCGTACCACGTGCGGGCGCAGGAACACCATCAGGTTGGTCTTGGCGCGCTTGCGCGTGTCGCTGCGGAACAAGGCGCCCAGCACCGGGATCTTCCCCAGCCCCGGCACCGCATCACGGCCATGGCTGACGCTGTCTTCCAGCAGGCCACCGAGCACCATGATCTGGCCATCGTCCAGCAGCACGCTGGTATCGAGTGCGCGCTTGTTGGTGATGATGCCGGCCGTGCTGTTCGCGCTCTGCGCGTCGATGCTGCTGACTTCCTGGTAGATGTCCAGCTTCACCGTACCGCCCTCGGAAATCTGCGGGCGTACGCGCAGCTTCAGGCCCACGTCCTCGCGCACGATGGTCTGGAACGGGTTGTTGCTGCCGCCACCTCCGTCGGTCACGTAGCGCCCGCTGACAAACGGCACGGTCTGGCCGACCATGATGCTGGCCGCTTCGTTGTCCAGCGTCATCAGGTTCGGCGTGGACAGGATGTTGGCGCCGCCCTTGCTCTGCAGTGCGTTGGCCAGCGCTTTCATGTTGAGGATCTGGCCGACACCTGGAAGGTTGATGGTGCCGTCGATCACGCCGATCTTCAGGCCATCCCGGGGAAGCACGTCCAGCGTGGTGCGGGCACCGGAATTGAGTCCACTGCCGCCGGTGGCGCCACCGAAGTGGGTGCCACCAAAGGTGCGTCCATTGCCCAGCATCCACTGCACGCCCAGCTCGGCCGCATCGGTCTGGTTGACCTCCACGATCAGGCTCTCGACCAGCACCTGTGCACGGCGCTGGTCGAGCTGGTCGATCACCCGTCGCAGGTTGCGGTACACCGGCTCCGGCGCCGAGATCAGCAGCGTGTTGGTGGCCACGTCCGCCTGCACCGAGATGCCGTTCTGGCTGAAGCCGGTGCTTCCCGCATCGATCGGGTCACGCCGGCTCGGGTCCAGCCGCTGCGATTCCAGCGCATTGCTTCCGGTCTTGGCCTGCTGCGGTTGCGACGGCTGCGCCGGTGCGGAACGGCTTGCATCGCCAGGCAGTGGCGTGATGCCTTCATTGCTGCCCACTGCCGGCGCATCGCTCTGCCCCGCAACCACGCCGCGCAGCACGCCGGCGAGCTGATTGGCCTGGGCATTGCGCAGGTAGACCACATGCAGGTTGCCGGACTCGTCCTGGGCGCGGTCCAGCTTCTCCACCAGCTGCCGCGCCAGACGGGTGCGGCCGGGGCTGCTGGAACGCAGCAGCACACTGTTGCTGCGCGGGTCGGCCATCACCACCACCTTCTGGCTGGGCTCGGCGCCCTGCGCATCCAGCAGCGGCGCGACCATCGCCGCGACGTCCACAGCGATTCCCTGCTGCAACTTCACTACATCGGTGTCCATGCCGGCCGGAGTATCGACGCTGGCGATAACCCGCGCGATGCGCTCCAGGTTGTCGGCATAGTCGGTGATCACCAGGGTGTTGTTGCCGGGGTTGGCAGTGATCGGATTGTCCGGACTGATCATCGGCCGCAGCACTGCCACCAGCGCGGCAGCATTCTCGTAGCGCAGAGGGAAGGTGCGCGTGGCGATCTCGCCCCCTGCACCACCGGCGCCCACCCGGCCGCCAAGCAGCTTGGCGTCGGCCTGCGGCACCACCCGGCTCACGCCGCCGTTCTCGACCACCGCAAAGCCGCGCATGCGCAACGCCCCGAGCAGCAGCTGATAGGCCTGGGTGCGGCTGACCGGGCCGTCGGAGACCACCGTCATCTTGCCGGTCACCCGCGGATCGACCAGGAACTGGCGGCCGGTGAAGCGCGCTGCCATGCGCAACACGCCACCAATATCGGTGTCCACCAGGTTCAGCTGCACCGGCTCATCGCCTGTGTCCTGCGCCGCCACCGGCGCCGGCATGTGGGCCACCCCCACGATCAGGGCCAATGCGGCACTGCAGGCAAGGCTGCGCATCGCCCTCATGGATGGGCACCCGCAGGGGCCACCATCACGATGTGTCCTGAAATCCGTGCCGCCGGCATGTTCGCATCCCCTGTGCGTGTCAATTGCAGCTGCTGCAGCTCGATGGCCGGGTCGGCCAGCAGCGGCAGCAGCCAGTTCCATAGCGCATCGGCAGGTACGGCCCGTACCTGCAGGTGCCAGCGCCCGTCGCGCGCTTCGATATGCAGGCCGCCAGCCAGACCGGCGGCCTTGATCTGGTCACGCAGTCCGGCCAGGGTCGGATGCTGGCCCTGCGCCAGCTGCTGGCGCTCACGGGCGTGCAGCAGCGGTGCCAGTGCGCGCTGCTGCGCCTGCAGCCGTGGGAGTTCGGCCTGCCAGTGCGTGCGCTGCTTCAGCAAGGGCTCCAGCCATAACGACCACAGGCCCGCCACCAGCAGCGCCACCGCCATCACCCACAGCATCAGCCGGTCGCGCGGTGGCAGGCGTTGCCAGCGCTGCTGCACGCCCGCCAGCCCCTCGCTCAGCCGCAAGGTTCGCGTCGTCACTGTCCCGCTCCGCTCACCCGCAGGCGTCCACCGGCATCGCGCACCAGCTGCAGCCCCTGCGCCTGCACCGCTTGCTGCCAGCGCTCAAGCCGCTGTGGATCGTCGGCCAATGCCCGAGCATCAGCGTCCAGCTCCAGGTACACCTGCCCGGGCTGGTAGTGCAGGCTGTGCACCTGACCCGCCAGCTCCGGAACAGCCTGCAGCGTGCTGGCAACCTGACGCTGCAGCGCCGGCAACGGCGGCGCCGGCAGCGGCACCGCAAGTGCTCGCCTTGCCTGCAACACCGGGTCCACCACATCGGTGATCTCCGGGAAGCGCGCGCTGAACTGGCGCGCCATGTCCTGTTGCAGGGCCTCGCCCTCGATCCGCCAACGCGAGACCTGCCACTGCAGCCCAAGTGCGGCCAACAGCACTGCTGCCAGTGCCAGGCCGATCGCCAGTCGCGGTGCTTTCCGGCCTGCGCCGGGCAGCGGCAATGACCAGCCTGGCAAGGGGCCAGAGGTCTGCCGTTCATGCGTGACGGCGGTGGCCGGCAGGCTGTCCGGCCACGTCGGCGGCACACTATCGATCCACTGCACGGCCAGCACGCCCGCCTGTTGCAGACGCACGGCCAGCGCCTGCATCACCGCACAGGCGTCACGTCCGCCATGCCATTGAACGAAACCCCGATCGCGCCCGCTGCGTACCAGCAGGTGCTCACCGCTGACCTGCAGCGTGGCATGGCCGTCCTGCCAGGGCAGCAGCAGTGGCGTCGGATACAGCGCCTGCAGCTGCAGCGCGCACGAGGCCAGCAGCTGCTGCGCCTGCGTAATGGCCTGCTGGCCGAGCCAGGCCACCGGAACCGTACCGTCTGCCGCCTGCGCACCGTGGGCCAGCGCCACCTCCTGCAGATCATCCAGCAGCATGGCCTCCACCTCGCCCTGCAACGCCGCGTGCAGGCGGCGCCCGGACAGCGGCGGCAGCTGCAGTTCCAGCAGGATCAGGTCGTTCGGATCAAGGCAGGCATGCACCGTGGCCCGCGGATGCCGCAGGCCCAGCGCCGCCAGCGTGTCGCGGCCGTGGGCGAGCACCTCGCCCTTGTGCAGCTGCGCCCAGTGCACCGCGCTGTCAGCGCCCAGATGCGCCAGCGCCGGCAGGCGCACCCGAAGCTGCACGGTCATGCGCCGATCCTCGTCCACACCCGTTGTACACGCACCCCGTCGTCGCGGTACTCGCGCCAGAGCAGCGCGCGGAAATCAACCGCGCTGCCGTCGGCCTGCACCCGGCCGACGGCCAGGAACCACTCGCTATGGATACCCAGCGGAAGCACGGCCATCTGTTCGTTGCTCAGTTGGAGTCGGTTGGCGATGTCGCCGCGATTGAGCAGCCAATGGCCAGCATCGCGCTCACCGAGCAGCGCCTGCAGCCGTGGCGGCTCGACCGCAGGCGTCACCGCCTGCAGAACGCGCAGGTCGCTGGTGTTGGCGTTGACCAGGGTCTGCGCCGGCAACACCACGGTGCGCCGCGCCAGCGCCTGCAACGCCACCGGATCGGCGCCAGGCAAGGCCTGTTCGATCAGTGATTCGCGCGGCAGCGGCGCCTGCGCCTGCATGTCGCCATCGCGCAGGCGCGTCTGGATGTGGTCGGCGGCGGATGCGCAGGCGCCCTGGCCCAGCCCCTGCCCGGCACACAACGCGATGAACGCGCGCCGCGCCTCGGGGTCCGGCCTGCCATGCGCAAGAAGATTGCGCAGGTTGAACATCGACTGGGCATCGACCAGCTGCAGTTGCACCGGCAACGGCGCCTGCAGCTCCAATGGGCGCGCCCAGCGCCCGCTGCGCACCGTGGTCAGCTGTTCCTTTACATCCTCACGCAGCTGCTGTGCCGCACGCTCCAGCGTTGCGTCCACCGCCATGCGTACCTGTACGCGCAGCTGGTCGCCACGCAGCGCACGCAGCTGGGCCGACTGCCGGGTCAGCAGTGCGGTGGCAATCACCGCCACCAGTGCCACCACCAGCAGGGCGACGATCACCGCCATGCCACGTTGGCGGACACTCGAAACAGAACGCATCCGGGCTGGCATCGGCCTGCCTCACAGCTGCCAGGAACCGATGTCCGCATTCCCGGCGTCGCCACCGGGCTTGCTGTCCGCACCCAGCGAGAACACATCGATGTCGCCATGAGTGCCTGGAACCTGGTACTGGTACGGATGGCCCCACGGGTCATTCGGCAGGCGATCCAGATACGGCGTCACCGGCAACGCACCGCTGCCCTGCGGCGGCTTCACCAGCGCCTGCAGGCCCTGCTCGGCACTGGGATAGCGACCGTTGTCCAGCTTGAACAGCTTCAAGGCCTGCATCAATGCGGCAATGTCCTGGCGCGCTGCCACCACGCGCGCCTGGTCCGGACGGTCCATCAACCGCGGCACGATCAGCGCGGCAAGGATGCCAATGATCACCACCACCACCATGATCTCAATCAGGCTGAAGCCCTGCTGCCGAGCCCTGCAACCACCTGCCTGCCTTGCCATTGTTCCGCCCTCGTCATCCTGGAAGAGACCGCTGCACCATGGTCAGCGGTGCATGTGTCAGTACGATAAACATCCGCCTGCGATTCGCTGCGCGGTTGCCTGTGCGGGCGCACGTGCAGCCGGCACGCGTGCCGCCTCGAGCAGGTGTGGCGGCACGCTGGCCAGTGTCTGGTCGATGCACTCGCGCAACAACGGATGCACGCACGCCTGCAGCAGGCGCACGCACTGCGTCGGCGACCACGCGGTGCCGTGGTCGAGGCCGATGAACATGCGGTAGGCCTGGTGGTAGCGCAGGTCGTCGTACACGCGCTGCGCAGTGTTGAGATCACGCACGATCACCAGCAGGGCCGCACGTTGCAGCAGTCGCGCATCGGCTGCGCCAAGCGGCAGCGCGCTGATGGCCGCGTCGGGCCAGGGCCACAGCCGCAGGTCGAGGGCCTTTCGAAGTGCCGCCAGTGGATGCGCACTGCTGTCCAGTGCCGCCCAGCGCGCCGCATCCGCCCAGGCGTCACTGGACAGCACCCAGACCCACGAGCGCCCATAGCGCTGTACGTTCAGGGGCGTGTGCCGTGCCTGCTCCAGCGACTGGCTCAGGTGGCGATCCAGCTCCAGCATGCTGATCCTGCGACTGTCTTCCATCTGCGCCGCCCGTGCTCCACGACGCGTGGTGCGTCGTACTCTGGAGAAGACGTCAGCAAGGCAGGTGAAGCGACACCGCGAATGCAACTCTGTGCACGGGGTGGCGCTTCATCGGCAACGTCATCGCAGCGTCATCCGCCTGCAGGCTTCGCGCTGCAGCCGCGGTGCGTCACCCCCACAACGGCGGGCCAGTACCGCCACGTCGCTGCGGGCAGCGAATGCGACCAGTGCATCGGTCATGTCCACTTCATCGCACCATGACGCCAGCGCAACGCGCAGTGCGGGCAGCTGCCAGCCCTCCATCACCCCATGGGCGCCCGCCACGAACCAGTGCCAGAGCCGATGATGCAGTACCTGCTCATGCAGCTGCGTGAGATCGTCGATGCCATGCATGCCCGCCAACAGCAGTGCGCGTGCGAGCACCGCAGGCGGCAGCGCCCCGGATTCGACCAAAGGCATCTCCTGCTGCTGCAGCCGCAGCAGCATCGCCAGCGGGTGCGACTGCGGATCAAAGTCCAGCAGCACCGCCTGTTGCTGCCACTGCGCATCGGACACCACGCACACCCAAGGTGAGCCATAGCGATGCACCATCAATGGCCGTCGCTGCGTGGTTTCCAGCAGCGCCGACAGATTGCGACGCAGATCCAGCACACCGATGGTCTCGTTGCGCATCCTTGGCCTCTCCTCGCTTGCAACAGCCCTGCGCGGCGCGCACGGCCAGCGTCTTCATCTATCCAAGGACGGCAATGCCACCCGGAAAGCGACGCAGATCCAGCGACATCGTCAGTCGCAGCTGCTCCAGTGCCGCGTCCGGATCATCAATACGGAAGCGACCGCTGACCGGCGCGCGCGCCAACGCCGATTCTCCCAGCAGCACCTTGCCGCGGCGGTAGCGGTTGATCTCGTCCACCACCTCACGCAGCGGTGCGCGGCGGAACACCAGCATGCCCTCCGTCCAGGCACTCACTTCCGAGGCCACGGCCTCGGCCACCACGCCACTGAGGCGCTCGTCGTACTGGGTCTGCTGACCCGCCTGTAGCTGCAGCCGGCCCTGCGGATGCTCGATGCGGGCGCTGCCCTGCAGGCAGGTCACCCGTACCTGGCCGTGGGTGTTGCGCACATCCAGGCGCACCGCGCCTTCATCGGCAATCACGCAACCAGGGCCCGCGAACAGCGCCAGGCGCAGGCCAGCCCCGGTTTCGATCGCGGCCTGGCCCTGCATCAGCTCGAAGCCTTCGCCCTGCGCGTCCGCGCGGCGGCGCAGGCTGCTCTGCGTATCCAGTTCGATCTTCAGTTGCGGCGAGGGCGCGATCTGCAGTCGCTCACCGGTGCCGGTGTGGAAATCGGCCGTCATCGCCGTCACCGAGGGCCACAATCCCAGCGGCGGGCGGATCGCCGCCACCACCACCAGGCTGGCCGGGGCGGCAATCGCCGCGCCCAGGAAGGCGCGCCGGCTCCAGCGCTGGGCCGGCGTCGGCGCCACCGGTTGGCGGGCGGCGGCGGGCAGCTGCTCGCCGGCCAGCCGTACCTGCTCCCATTGCCGGCGCGCACGGCCGAACGCCTCACGATGACGCGGATCCGACTCGCACCACGCACGGAACCTGCGCCCGTCGGCAGCGGTCGCCTCGCCCGAGGTCAGCCGCACCACCCACGCGTGCGCCTGACGCTCGACGGCATCCAGCGGGCGTTGCGGGCGATCGTCAGGATCCATGGGGGCTCATGCCGGACCCGCACGCTGCGGGGTTCTGCTCGGCGTCAAAGTGTAGACGGATGCCGCCGTTCAGAACCGCACCTGGCGCCCCTGCCCGCTGCGCTCGGCCAGGTAGTCCTGGGCCGCCTTCAGCTCACGCTGCACCAGCCGCAGCGACACACCGAGGTGGTCGGCCACGTCGCGCTGCTGCAGGCCATCGACGCGGATCGCCAGCAGGATGCGGCGACGGCGCTCGGGCATGCGCTGCAGCAGGCCGACCATGTCTTCCAGCGCAAAGTCCAGTTCGGCCGCCTGCGCCGGGCCGGGTGCAGGGTCGGCCATGTCCATCAGCGTATCCACCTCCTCCAGGCTCAGCAGGCGGTGGTCAGCACGTTGGCGGTCGATCACGGTATTCATTGCCATGCGCAGCAGGTAGGCCGCGGGGTTCTGCACGGCATCCAGGCGGTCACGCCGCGCGCTCAGGCGCATCCACGTGTCCTGCAGCGCGTCGCCGGCCAGCTCCTCCGAGCCCAGCTTGCGCACCAGCCGGCGCTTCAGCTCATCGTAGGCACCCAGAAGGTGGTCCATCAGGTCAACTGCCCCAGCCGTACCGTTGCTCATGTTCGAATCCTTGAAGTCATGGAAGGGGCGCGCGCCGGCCACAGTCGTGGTCGGTGCCGGAAGGTCGGATCTGCAGCGTTACCGGCTGCGGCAGCGCAGCGGCATCGGGCGCCAGCACCAGGCCCTGCAGCGCCTGCAGCAGGCGCGCATCGCGGCGGGCGCTGCCACTGCCTGACAGCAGCTCGGGCTCGCTCACCTGGCCCGCGCCGTCGATGCGGAAGCGCAGCGTCGCGGCATAGCGGCCGGGCGCGATCTCCGGGTCGTCACAGAACGCCGCACGCAGCCGCTGCTGCAGGCCGCCGTAGCGACGCCGACGCTCGGCCTCGGGAAGTTCGGCGCCAACACCGGGTACGGCTGCCGAGGGCGCGCCCCGGCGCAGCACCACGCGCTGCTCGCCGATCACCTCGGCCTCGATACCGGAGTCCTGCAGCAGCACCTGCAACGCAGGCAGCGGCGCCAGGCTGCCGCGCAGCGCATGGCTGCTGCGGCCGGCGGCCAGGTCACCCGGATACATCACGGACCACCCACTGATGACGCTGAAGCGCTCGACCGCCTGTTCCAGCGGCTGCGCAGGGATGTCGTAGGCATGAACAGCGTCCTGCGCGGCAGCGGCAAAGGACAGCAGCAGCCATGCGGCGATGGCCACCTTCCGAGTTCTGACCGCGTGGTGTCCATTCAGCCCCCTGACGTAGAACACATGACCCTCGGCAGCGACAGCAGCTGCAGTGGACGCGCGCCAAGACCGGAACCCCGGCCCGCGCGCGACCCACAAGCGGGCTCAAACCGTACCGGGGTCACATGTCATTGCGATGACCGCCGCCCACGGCCGACGTCGAGGCAGACTCCGTGGAGCCAGTCATGCATCAGGAATCAATGAATCGAACAGACATGATCATCTGCCCCTGGGGTCAGAGCCCGTTGCGAAGCAACGGGATCCGACCCCGTGCCGGCCCAAACGTGTCGACCAAGGTCGACACCCACCAGGAGCAGTTCATGCCGTTCCACCAGATCGTGGAAATCTGTCGAAGGCGGGGTGGGTCCGGTTGCGGGGGCGTGAGCCGCATGGATGCGGCGACCGAGCTTACATGGACGTACTTGCAGCGCCCCCCGCAACCGGACCCACCTCGCCATCCCTCAACAGGCCCGCTGTTGCTGTTGCTGTTGAGGTTGCCGGCCAGCGGCCGGCACTACCTGCGGGTGCCGGGTGCAACCCGGCCGCAACCCCATCCCTCAAAGCGGCAGCTGGGTCGTCTGCTTGATCCGCTGCATCGGAATCTCCGTCTTGGTGTTCTGCACCCCGGCGATCCGGTTCAGATGCTGCACCTGGAACTGCCGGTAGGCATCAAGGTCCGCCACCGCCACCCGCAGCAGGAAATCGCAGTCACCGGCCATCAGATGGCATTCCAGCACTTCCGGGAACGACTTGATGCTGTTGATGAAGTGATTGGTGGTGTCCTCGTCCTGCCCCCGCAGCCACACCCGCACGAACACCGTGAAGCCACGGCCCACCTTGGCCTCGTTCAACAAGGCCACATAGCGGTCGATGTAGCCGCCCTCCTCCAGCAACCGCACCCGGCGCAGACAGGCCGACGGCGACAGCCCGACCAGGCGAGCCAGCTCCAGGTTCTGCAGGCGACCGTCGCGCTGCAGGGCGTCGAGGATGCGCCGATCGAGGTTGTCGAGCTGGTACTGCATGGAATTTCACCCGTTTCGCTTCTGGCCGCATGAAATATCAATCATCCAGAATCAAGTGGCATCAACGCAACCCGATTTCGTGATTGGACCGCTAGCATGGGCCACCCCCACCTTGTTGTGCCGTTCCATGGACGCCCGTACCACCCTCCCCCCGCCCGCCACCTGCGATACCGCCCCGCGTGCCGAATTCCTACGCGGCCTGCGCGCCGCCGTGCCGGTGATGATCGGCTTCATTCCGTTTGCCCTGGTGCTCGGTGCGCAGGCGGCCCAGAAGGGCCTGAGCGCACTGGAAGTACCGCTGATGACCGGCCTCAACTTCGCTGGCGGTTCGGAGTTCGCCGCCGTCGAACTGTGGACCTCGCCACCGCACATCGCGCTGATCGTGGCCATCACCGCGCTGGTCAACAGCCGCCACCTGCTGATGGGCGCCAGCCTGGCCCCGCTGCTCCAGCACCTGCCGCGCCGACGCGTGCTGCCGGCCCTGTTCTTCATGTGCGACGAAAGCTGGGCGATGGGCGTGGCCGATGCGCGCCGGCGCGCGCTTGGCTTCAGCCTGGCCTACTACCTGGGCGTGTCGGCAGGCCTGTACACGGTCTGGGTGGCCTGCACCGCGCTGGGCGCGATCATCGGGCCGATGCTGGGCGACATCCGCGCCTATGGTTTCGACATGGCCTTCCCCGCCGTGTTCCTGGTGCTGCTGCGCGGCATGTGGCAGGGCATGAAGGCGGCGCGGCCGTGGCTGGTCAGCCTGGTCGTGGCCGCCGCCACTTATCTGCTGGTCCCGGGCGCGTGGTACGTGGCCAGCGGCGCACTGGCGGGCCTGGCCGCGGCCTGGCTGCTGGCGGAGGACGCGGCATGATCTTCAATGGACTGATCCAGTGGACCTCGGTGCTGACCATCGTGCTGATGGCCGCTGCCACCTACCTGACCCGCATCGTCGGCTTCCTGGCGTTGCGCAACCGCACCCTGAGCAAACGTGCGGTGACGGTGATGGAAGCCGCGCCGGGCTGCGTGCTGATCTCGGTGATCGCCCCGGACTTCGTTGCCGACAAACCCGCCGACCTGGCCGCGCTGGCCATTACCCTGCTGGCCGCCACGCGGCTGTCGATGCTCCCGACTGTGCTGATCGGCGTGGTCTCGGCGGGTGTGTTGCGCTATCTGATGGGGTAGCCACCGGACCGCCGGGCAATGCCCGGCGGTCCGTAGTGGCGCAGCAGTGCAATCACGCGCTGCTGCTTGCCGCCAGCAGGCACAGGCTGCGCGGCGGCAGCGTCCAGGCGCCTTCCTCATCCGGCTCCAACGGCGTTTCGTCGGTCTGCAGGAGTACGCGCCGGAACGACAGGGCATCGTCTGACACACAGAACCGCTGCGGCTGCTCCCCGGCGTTCAACAGCAGGGCCAGGCTGACATGCCGCCCGGGCTCGCGCAGGCCACTGTCCGGACTGCGACCGTCCAGCACGATCGCCAGCGCACGCAGCCCTGCGTCATGCCAGTCCGCTTCCTCCATGCCGCGACCATCGGGATGCCGCCAGTCGATATCCCGCAGGCCCAGCGCCTCATCGTACTCGCCGCGCAGGAACCGGTTCCGGCGCAGCAGGCCGTAGCGCCGGCGCAGTGACAGCGCCCGCCGCACGAACGCCACCTGCGCCTGTGCAGCCGGCAATGCTGCGCGCTCCCAGTCGATCCAGCTCAGCGGATTGTCCTGGCAGTAGGCGTTGTTGTTGCCTCGCTGCGAATGGCCGAACTCATCGCCGGCCAGCAGCATCGGCGTCCCCTGCGCCAGCAGCAGCGTGGCCAGCAGGTTGCGCATCTGCCGCGCACGCAACGAAAGGATCGCCGCATCATCGGTGTCTCCCTCCACGCCGTGGTTGCTGGAGAGGTTGTGCGAGTGTCCGTCACGGTTGTCCTCGCCGTTGGCCTCGTTGTGGCGATCGTTGTAGCTGACCAGATCGTGCAGGGTGAATCCATCATGCGCGGTCACCAGATTGATGCTGGCCGACGGTCGCCTGCCGTGGTGTTCGAACAGGTCGGCCGAGCCGGTGAAGCGCGTGGCAAACTCTGGCAGCTGCCCGCCATCGCCACGCCACAGCGCGCGCACCGTGTCGCGGAAGCGGTCGTTCCACTCGGCCCAGCCCGGCGGAAACTGGCCCAGCTGGTAGCCGCCCGGGCCGATGTCCCATGGCTCGGCAATCAGCTTCACCTGGCTCAGGATCGGGTCCTGGCGTACCGCATCGAGGAAGCTGCCCGAGGCGTCGAAGCCATGCCGTTCGCGGCCGAGGATGGTTGCCAGGTCGAAGCGGAACCCATCCACCCGCATCTCGGTCACCCAGTAGCGCAGGGAGTCCATGACCATGCGCAGCGCACCGGCATTGGTCAGGTCGAACGTATTGCCGGTACCCGTATCGTTGATGTAGTAGCGGCGATCATCGGCCAAACGGTAGTAGCTGGCGTTGTCGATGCCCTTGAACGACAGCGTAGGGCCCAGCTCGTTGCCTTCGGCGGTGTGGTTGTAGACCACGTCCAGGATGACCTCGATGCCCGCGTTGTGCAGGCGCGCGACCATCTGCTTGAACTCGGCCACGGTGCCCAGCGACAGATAGCGTGCCTGCGGCGCGAAGAAGCCGATGGTGTTGTATCCCCAGTAGTTGCGCAGCCCGCGCTCGAGCAGCTGCTGGTCATCCACGTAGGCATGCACCGGCAGCAGCTCGATGGCGGTCACCCCCAGATGGCTGAGGTGGTCGACCACCGCATCGTGCCGCAACGCGGAGAAGGTACCGCGCTCGGCCTGCGGGACGTCGGGATGCTGCATGGTCAGTCCGCGCACGTGGGCTTCGTAGATCACGGTCCGGTCCCAGGGCGTGGCAGGTGCACGCTCGACGCCCCAGCTGAAAGCCGGATCGATCACGGCACAGCGTGGCATGTAACTGGCGCTGTCGCGGCGGTCGAAACTGAGATCGCCATCGCGGTGACCCAGGGTGTAGCCGAACAGGTGTGGGGCCCACTTCAGTTCGCCGACGATCTGCTTGGCGTAGGGGTCCAGCAGCAGCTTGTTGGGATTGAAGCGATGGCCCTCTTCCGGGGCATACGGGCCGTGCACCCGGTAGCCGTAACGTTGCCCGGGCCGCACGTCCGGCAGGTAGCCGTGCCAGATCTCGTTGGTGTACTCGGGCAGCGCGATACGCTCGACTTCACGGTTGCGCGCGTCGAACAGGCACAGTTCCACCCGCGTGGCGTGCCGCGAGTACAGCGCGAAGTTCACACCCAATCCGTCCCAGGTCGCCCCCAGCGGGAACGGCCGGCCTTCGCGCACCCGCGAAGTCTGCGTCCACTTACGGCTGACCATCGGTTCCCTCCTCGTCGCGCGCAGCGGCAATCTCGGCTTCCACCAAGCGCTCGGCCATGTGCCAATGCCGCTGCTGCTGGTCGTCCGGCCGCCCTTCAGCTTCCCATATCTGATGGGCCAATGCCTCAATCCGCTGCCGTCGTTCCCTGCTGTCCATCCCTACCTGTCTCCTCGTTGATCCATATCGCCAACGGGCTGCCAGCCAGAAGCCCGGCCACGTCCGCGGTTGCGTTGAAATGTTCGATGCGCCCGTCCAGGAGGTTGCGCATGGGGCCTGTCGGCAGCCCGTGCAGCATCACGCCAGTGCCGACGTCGTGTGCTGCGTGCAGGCTGGGCCCGGGCACGGCGGTGGGCGAACCACGCCGCACGATCACCAGCAGCACCTGCGCCTGATGCCTGCGCGCGAATGCCAGCCAGGGCGAACGCGCCGGTGCGGACAGCGGCTGCAGTTGGCCGTGCAGGAACAGCTGCGGGTGCCTGCGGCGGCACTCCAGCAAGCGCCTGAGCAGAAATGCCTTGATGCCACCGTCCCGCCAGTCCTCCAGCAGGGCGGGCCACCCGCGCGTATCACGCAGCCACGCCTGCCGCACTGGATAGTCCACGGCACGCCGGTTGTCCGGGTCCACCAGGCTCAGGTCCCAGCCTTCGCCGCCCTGGTAGAGGTCGGGCACGCCGGGCAGGCAGTGCTGCAGGCACAGCTGTGCCAGGCCGTTGCAGGCGCCCGCCGGCGCAATGCGCGCCACGAACGTCGCCAGCGCCTCCCGCACCGGCTGCAATGGCGCTCCATCCAGCAGCGCGTGCAGCCACTGCGCGGCGGCCTCCTCCACGGCCACGTTGGGATCGGACCAGCTGCTGACCCGTTTACCCTCGCGCAATGCCTTGATCAGCCATTGCACCATCCTCGATGCGAAGCCGGCGCCGGGGGTACCGTGCATCGGCCACGCGGCGACGAGCGCCTGCCATAGCGCATAGGTCTCGGCACCCGGCAACGGCATCGGCGCGCCGGCGTGGGTCGCCATCCGGCTCCAGCGCCGCACCGCGTCCCGCCACTCGACCGTGCAGGTACTGAGAACCGCCAGCCGTGCCCGGCTGTCGGCCCCGCGCTTGTGATCGTGGGTCGCCAGCGCAAGCAGCGCCCTGGGATGGCGCCGCAGGCGCCCGGCTGCATGTTCCAGCAGCTCGCGCCCCTCCATGCCCAGCCGCTGTGGATCACTGCCGACTTCGTTGCGCGACAGCAGCCTGAAATAGCGATAGAACCCGGTATCTTCCACCGACTTGGCATTCAGCGGCGCGGCCAGCTGCCCGAACCGTACGCGCAGCTCGGTTTCAGCCGGCGCCTGGCCGGGAAGTGCCTGCAGCAGCAGATCCAGCGCGGCGCGTGCGGCACCGTCCAGCGCCTCGCGCGCAGCACCGGCAGCGTCCACCAGCGCCTTTCGTTCACCCGCCCCCTGCAGCGAATAGGGCCGGTAGGTGCGGTAATGCCGCAGCAATGAAGCCAATGCGCGCGCCAGCGCAGCCAGTCCGATATCGGCCTCGGCCAGCCGGGGCTGCAGGACCTGCTGCGCACTGCGCAGCAGCCGCTGGAAGTCTGCGTGAAGGCCTTGGCGCAAGATCATGCCGCGAGCGTCCTGCTGAATCCGGTCAAAGCTGCGCGGGTCACCGCCCAGTGCCTGCCACGTGCGCGAGAGCGCGGGCGCAGCCGCCGGATCGTGCAACCAGGCACCGGTCTGGTCCATGAAGTCATAGCCGGTGGTGCCCTCGCAGGCCCAGCCGTCGGGCAGCTGCTCGCCCTCGGCCAGTATCTTCTCCACATGCAGGCTCACCGCCTGCGGATCACGACCGCCGGCCGCACAGGCTGCGTCGAGCGATTCACGAAGGCGCCGCAGGTAGGCGCCCGGGGAGGACAGGCCATCCACATGATCGATACGCAGGCCGTCCACCTGTCCCTCGCGTACCAACCGCAGCGGCAGCGCATGCACCGCCTCGAACACGTCGTCGCGCTCCACCCGCAGCGCGGCCAGTTCATTGATATCGAAAAAGCGCCGGTAGTTCACCTGATCGCCCGCCGTGCGCCACCAGGCCAGCCGGTAGTGCTGCCGCTGCAGCAGGGTATGCAGCCGTTCAACGCTGCGGTTGCAGCGCTCGACCCACGCCGGCCACTGCGCGGGGTCCAGTGGATGGCTGCGCGGCGACAACGGCAACGCCAGCCCATGGTGGCGCAGCACGGGCCGCGCCTTGTCCACCACCACGCGCACGACGCCATCGCGCACCGCGTCGTGCAACGGCCGGTCCAGCACAGGCAGCCACAGCCGGCCCTCGCAGCCCGGCGCCTCCCAGTCGATGTCAAACCAATCTGCGTGCGGGCTCCGACGCCCGTGCATCAGCACATCGCTCCACCAATGGCTGTGCGGGGAAGCCGCAAGATGGTTGGGTACGATGTCCAGGATCAGGCCCATGCCTTGCGCACGCGCCGCTGTCGCCAGCCGCTGGAAGGCTTCTTCGCCGCCCAGTTCCGGATTGATGCGGGCCGGGTCGATGCCATCGTAGCCATGCGTAGACCCGGGCAGCGCAGCGGCGACAGGCGACAGGTAAAGGTGGCTGACGCCCAGCGCGGCGTAATACCGCACCTGCGCCGCGGCGTCCCCGAGGTCGAAGCCTGCATGCAATTGCAGGCGCACGGTGGCACGCAACGGAGTCATCGCCGCTCCTTGCGCCGCGTGGCGCTGAACCGGGCAATACGCGCGTCGGCCGCGTCCTGGTCCCACGCTAGCGGTAGCCGCCGGCGCCAGTTCGGATGGCCGTCGACGGTGCCCGGCAAGTTCACCTGCGCGCGACTGCCCAGGGCGTCTTCCAGCGGAAGCAGCGCCAGCCGTGACGATGCGTGCGCGACCAGCGACAGCGCACGCGCTTCAAGCGTGGCCCCCTCGCCCCGGGCGACTGCGGACAGCGCCTGGACCTCTCTGGAGCGCGCGTGCAGCGCCGACGGAAGCCCGCTCAGCTCTCCCAGGCGGGCACGCCAGCGCAGGTCGCGCCCGTGCAGCCAGCCGGACAGCGGTGGCAGATCATGGGTGGAGGGCATGGCCACCGCATCGCGGCGCCACCGTGGCGCGGGCAGGAAGCGCTCACCGTTGCGGGCGAACGGCAGCACCTCGATGCCCAGGATGCCGCGGGCTGCCAGCCGCTGGCGAACGCCCGGCGGCACCACGCCCAGGTCTTCACCAATCAGCACGCAGCGATGCCGCCACGATTCCAGCACCAGCAGGTTGATCAGATCATCGAACGGATAGCGCAGGTAAACGCCCTGCCCGGCGCCCGCCCCGCGGGGAAGCACCCACAGGCGCTGCAGGCCAAGGATATGGTCGATGCGCAGCCCGCCACGGCCGGCCATCACAGCGCGCAGCACGCGGATGAACGGCTCAAAGCCCTCGCGCTGCAGGGCGAAGGGTGACCAGCTGGTGATACCCCAGGCCTGGCCCAGCGGATTGAACGCATCCGGCGGCGCGCCCAGTTCAAGGCCCTGCAGCAGTTGATCGCCGCCGGTCCGCGCCTCGACGCCCTGCGGTGCGCAACCCACCGCCAGATCCGCGATCAGCCCGATCGACGCGCCGTCGTTGCGCAATCCCGCCTGCACCTGCGCCCAGCCGTGCCGCGCCAACCATTGCGCAAACGCATGGTCGTCGGCGCTTCCAGTGAAACGGTCGGCGGCGTGCTGGCAATAGCGCAGCAGGGGTTCGCCTTGCGCATCGCGCCACGTCTGCATCTGTTCGCACTGTGCCGGCGCCTGCTGCCGCAGCCACTGGTGCACCTGGCGCAGCCAGCGCCACTTCAACGCCGCCGAGTGCGGCCAGTCGATGCGGCGCGCTGCGGTGGCGGCTGCAACTGCCGTCGCCAGTGCTTGGTCTTCAGCCAGCACGGCGTCGGCTGCCTCCGGCAGTACCTGCGGCAGGGACACCTGCAGTGGATCGAGCCAGTGCCGGTCGCTGGGCGAATAGGGGCTGTAACCTGGCCCAGGTGGCAAGCCGGCATGCAGCGGGCTCAACGCCACTGCATCGCCGCCGTGACGGTGCAGCAGTTCGCTCCATCGTGCACAGCCGGCGCTGTCACCGATGCCAGCGTCGCAAGAGGCGCGAAGGCTGTAGACCTGCGCCGACAGGCCCCAGCCGCGCAGCGTGCCCTGCGGCCACCAGGCACGTTGTGGCGCCACCGCAACCGCCTGTTGCCGGTCGCCCCGGCGCCACTGCCAGTAACCCGGCTGGTCCGGCACGCGCCAGCGCCCTTGCGCATCGGCGCGTGCCGGCAGCACTGCGCCATGCTCATCCACCCAGCACGCTGCGCCGGCTGCGTCCGGCATCGCCAGCAGCTGTCCACAGCAGGCCGTGCGCAGGCCACCGTGCTCGGGCGCTGCATCGCCCTGCAGCCCCTCCAGCACCGCGCGCAGCACGTCCGGTGCGACCTCGCGCTCGACACCGGCCACGTCGGTCCAGCGAACCAGCAGGCCCGCGCGCCGTGCCGCCTCCAGAACCGCCGCATCGGTCCTCATGCGGCGACCCAACAGGCAAGCACGCCGCCGCCTGCGGGCAGCAACGTGGCAGCGTCCGGCCCTACAACGTGCTCCCCGGCCGGCATCGCATGCACCACCGGCGACGGGCCGACATTGACCGCGATCCACCACTGGCCCGACGGCAGCTGCCAGCCCGCCTGCACCGCGCCTTCGCCCAGCACGCGCGCACCCAACGACCGCGCCTGCAGCAACCCGGGCTGCAGATAGCGCCTGCGCAGTGCCAGAAACCCGCTCGTGCAGCGCAGCCAGTCCTGCGACCAGGGATCATCGCCGGGCGGCGACGTGTAGGACGCCTGCAGGGTGGCCGGGTCGTTCGGGTCGGGAATACGCGCGCGCGAGGCGGCGTCGGCAAAGGCGCTGAAACCAGCGAACTCGCGGCGACGCCCTTCGCGCACCGCCTCGTCCAGCGGCGGCGCGTAGTCGGTGAAGAACAGGAACGGCGATTGCGCCTGCCACGGTTCGCCCATGAACAGCAGCGGGATCATCGGCGTCAGCAGGGTCAACGCCAGCGCCGCACGCAGCCGCGCAGGATCGGTCAGCATCGACAGGCGCTCGCCGAGAGCGCGGTTGCCTACCTGATCGTGGTTCTGCGCGAATACCACAAAACGCGCGGGCGACAGGTCGGCGCTGGGTTCGCCGCGGGGATCGCCGCGCAGGTCCGGTTCACCCTGCCAGGCGAATCCTTCGGCCAGGCAGCGCGCCAGCAGTGCTTCGGCGCGACCGGCATAGGCCGCGTAATAGCCCTCCTGCTCGCCGGTCAGCATCACGTGCAGCGCATTGTGGAAGTCATCGTTCCACTGCCCCTGGTAGGCGCCGCGCAGCCACCGCGCCTGGTTGCGCTCGTTCTCCAGCACCAGGTGCGCGTGCGGGGCCACCGCACGTACCTCATCGGCCAGCTGCTGGAGGAAACGGTCATCGTCAATGGCGTGCACCGCGTCCAGGCGCAGGCCATCGAAGCCGTAGTCGCGCAACCACATCAGCGCGTTGTCGATGAAAAAGCGCCGCACCCAGGGCTGGCGGAAGTCGATGGCCTCGCCCCACGGCGTGCTGCGGTCGTCACGGAAGAACCCGCGCGCGTAGTCGCGCAAGTGGTTGCCCTGTGGTCCGAAGTGGTTGTAGACCACATCCAGCAGCACCGACAGCCCTGCATCGTGCGCCGCTTCGATGAAGGCCCTCAGCGCTGCCGGCCCGCCATAGGCATGGGCCGGCGCATACGGGAACACGCCGTCGTAGCCCCAGTTGCGCTGGCCGGGAAACTGCGCGACCGGCATCAGTTCAATGGCGGTGATGCCCAGCGCGGCCAGCATCGGCA
Source organism: Stenotrophomonas sp. GD03958 (assembly GCF_029839005.1). Taxonomy (NCBI): domain Bacteria; kingdom Pseudomonadati; phylum Pseudomonadota; class Gammaproteobacteria; order Lysobacterales; family Lysobacteraceae; genus Stenotrophomonas; species Stenotrophomonas sp. GD03958. The sequence continues at coordinate 45,726 of NZ_JAOBZT010000014.1, forward strand.
GCTGCGCGGTCAACGCCGCGAAGCCGCCGCCGGCCTCGATGTGTGCTTCATAGATCACCAGATCCTGCCAGGCATGCCCGCGCCAAGCGGGTTGCGCCATGGCCGTGTCCAGCACCACCGCGCTGTCTCCGTCGATGCCGTCCGGCTGCCAGCGCGAGGCCGGGTCGGGCACGTCCTGACCGGAAGGAAGGCGAAAACGGTAGCGGTCGCCATGCGATGCCGGTGTCCGCAGCCAGTGGCAGCCGTCCGGGTCACGTTGCATGGGCTGTTGCGTGCCGCGCAGGCACAGCGCCATCGTCCTTGCGTCCGGTGCCCACACGCGGAACTCCACCCCGTCACCGGCCACCGGCCAAGCGCCCAGGCGCGGGGCCACTGTGGTCATGCATCAACCTGCAGGTACAGCGTGGAAAGCGGCGGCAGCGTGAGCCGCAGCGACTGCGCGTGGCCGTGCATCGGCCTCGACTCGGTATGCACTGCACCGAGGTTTCCCGCATTGCCGCCACCGTAATACGCGCTGTCGGTGTTGAGCCGTTCGCTCCAACGCCCCGGGTGCGGCACGCCGACCCGGTAGCCGTCGCGACGTACCGGAGTGAAGTTGCTCACCACCAGCAGGGTGCGGCCGCTACCGGCCGGATCCCGGCGGATGAACGCGTAAACGCTGTTGCGGCTGTCGTCGGCCACGCTCCAATCGAAACCGCGTTCGTCGCGCTCGTCGCGATGCAACGCGGGTTCGGCGCGGAGCACGCCGTTGAGGTCTCGCACCAGGCGCGACAGGCCCTGGCCCTCGTTGCTGGCCGCCCGTGCCCAGTCCAGTGCCGCATCGTGCGACCACTCATGGCCCTGGCCGAACTCACCGCCCATGAACAGCAGTTTGCTGCCCGGGTGCGCCCACATGAAACCGTAGTACGCGCGGAGCTGGGCCAGCCGCTGCGCCGGCTCGCCCGCCATCTTGGCCAGCAGCGCGCCTTTGCCATGCACCACCTCGTCATGCGACAGCGGCAGCACGAACCGTTCGGAGAAGGCGTAGACCAGGCCGAAGCTGATCTCGCTGTGGTGATGCTGGCGATGGACCGGATCGCGCCCCAGGTACTGCAGGGTGTCGTGCATCCAGCCCATGTTCCATTTATGGGTGAAGCCAAGCCCGCCCGCTTCCACCGGCGCGGTCACGCCCGGCCACGCGGTGGATTCCTCGGCGATCACCAGCACGTCCGGGGAGCGCTCGCGCAGCGCCTGGTTCATCCGCCGCAGGAACGCGACCGCCTGCAGATTCTCGCGCCCGCCCTGCTCGTTAGGTATCCACTCCCCCTCGGCCCGGCTGTAATCCCGGTACAGCATCGACGCCACGGCGTCCACGCGCAGACCGTCGATGTGGAACCGCTCCACCCACTCCAAGGCACTGCCGATCAGGTAGGCGGCCACTTCATTGCGGCCATAGTTGTAGATCAGCGTGTCCCAGTCGGCGTGTACCCCTTCGCGCGGATCCGCATGCTCGTACAGCGCGGTCCCATCGAACCCGGCCAGGCCATGCGCATCGTTCGGGAAGTGCGCGCTTACCCAGTCCACGATCACCCCTACGCCGGCCTGGTGGCAGCGGTCCACGAAGCGCGCGAAGGCCTGCGGCGTGCCATGGCGCGCCGTCGGCGCGTAGATGCCCAGCGGCTGATAGCCCCAGGAACCGCCAAAGGGATGCTCGCTGACCGGCAGCAGCTCGATGTGGGTAAAGCCGAGTCCGGCCACGTACGGAATCAACCGGTCGGCCAGGGCATCCCAGTCCAGCGGCGCGCCCTCGTCGCTGCGCTGCCAAGAGCCCGCATGTACTTCGTAGATGGACAGCGGTGCGCAGGTTCCGGCCTGGCGTCGGGCCGCCAACCATGCGTCATCGTGCCACTGCGTCGGCGCCGCCGAAGGCACCCGCGAAGCGGTGGCCGGTGGCAGCTCGGCCCAGCGCGCCATCGGATCGAACTTGTCGGGCATCACCCGGCCGTCGGCGCCGACGATGCGGAATTTGTAGCGGGCACCGGCCTGCACGCCCGGCAGGAACAGTTCCCACACGCCGGCGGTGTGACGCAGCCGCATCGGATGGCGTCGGCCGTCCCACCCGTTGAAATCGCCAACCACGGCGACCCGCCGGGCATTGGGCGCCCACACCGCGAAGCGCACGCCCGCAATGCCCTGCACCTGCGTCGGCACCGCACCCAGCTGCCGCGCCGCATCGGCATCACCGGCATGGAACCGCTGCAGCAGGGCTTCGTCCAACAGTGGACCGAACGCATAGGCATCGTGCACCTGCTCCACGCCCTGTTCGAAATGCAGGGCAAGCAGCGGTATCGCCGCGTCGCCGGCCGCGCCCTCGAACAGGCCGGGTAACGGGCCGGGGGACAGGTCCCAGCGCCGCCCGTCGCCTGCAATCACCTCGACGCGCTGCGCGTGCGGCACCAGCACGCGCAGCTGGCGTCCGCCTTCTGGCTGGCGATGCGGGCCCAGCCAGGCGAATGCATCGGCCGGGCGTGCATGGACCAGGTCCTCCAGCGCCGGCGCGACACGCTGCTCCAATCCCGCCTCCGCGATGGTTTCATCCTCCAGGGCGGCCAGATGCAGGCTGTCGTGGCTCATGCGGCCACCTGGCAGGTCTGCTGGTACAACGCCAGGTAGGCGCGCCCTGCCGCATCCCAGCCACCTGGCCGCAGCATGGCCGCGCGGCGCATGGCCTGCAGCAGCCCCGGCAGGCGGAAGGTGCGCATCGCCCGTTCCACGCAGCGGCGCAGGCCATCGGCATTGGCGCCATGGAACAGGAAACCGGTCACGCCGTCCTCCACGGTATCCACCAGCCCGCCGGTCGCGTGTGCGATGGGCAGGCAGCCGAAGCGCTGCGCGTACATCTGGCTCAGTCCGCAGGGTTCGAAGCGTGAAGGCATCAGCAGGAAATCGGCGCCGGCAAACATCTGGCGGGCCAGCGCTTCCTCGAACCCGATGAAGGCGCCCACCCGCCCCGGGTAGCGCCGGGCCAGCGACTGCACCTGCGCTTCCACCTGCGGCTCGCCACCGCCGATGATGACCAGCTGGCCGCCGGCCGCCACGATCTGTGGCGCCACGTCGCAGGTGATGTCCAGGCCCTTCTGGTGCACCAGCCGCGAGACCACCGCGAACAGCGGCCCGGTCGACGGCGCCAGCCCGAACGCCTTGCGCACCGCATGGGCGTTGGTGGCGCGCCCGGTCCACTCGCCAATGCCGAAGTGGGCCTTGAGATGGATGTCGCGGCGCGGGTCCCAGCTGGCGTCGATGCCGTTGACGATGCCACTCAGGTGCCCGCCGGCTGCGCGACGCGCCAACAGGTCATGCAGCCCGCAGCCGTCATCCGGGGCGGTGATCTGCTGCGCATAGCGCAGGCTGACCGTGTTCAGGCGCGTGGCATTGGTGATGCCGCCCTGCAGGAACGACATCTGCCCATGGAAGTGCAGTTCATCCAGGTGTTCGGCCGGCACGCCTAGCACCGGCGCAAGCGCGTAGGGGAACAGCCCCTGGTAAGCCAGGTTGTGGATGGTCAGCAGAGTCGGCACGGCCGTCCGGTCCCAACGTACGTAGGCGGCCGCCATGGCCACCGGCCAGTCATTCAGGTGCAGCAGCTGCGGCGACCAGTCCAGCCCGGCACGCCCTGCCGCGATCTCCGCAGCCGCATGCGAAAGCGTGGCGAATCGAACCGCGTTGTCCTTCCACTCCTGCCCCTGCCCGTCCACGTAGGGCGAGCCCTCACGCTCGTACAGCTCCGCCGACAGCAGCACATAGATCGGAAGGCCGTCGGCCTGCACCGCCATGCCGATCGCGCACGCTGGCAAGCCGGCCCGCGCGCTGACCTGCCCCACCCGCTGCAACTGTGGCAGGCGCTGCAGTACCTCCGGGTAGCCGGGCAGCAGCACGCGCGAATCACACGCACCGCGCACCGCACGCGGCAGGGCCGCAGCTACGTCGCCCAGGCCACCGGCCTTGACGAAGTCCGCCATCTCGGTGGCAACGAACAACACCCGCTGCACCAGTTCCGGCAGCTCCAGCGGTTGCGAGTGGCCGCGGCGGGTGCCGATCGGCACGGGCGTGACCGGAGAGATCGCAACGGGTGAAGCGGACTGGGCGGCGCGGGCCATGGGGATGATCTCGGATGCTTCAGGCAGACAGACGCCAGCGGCGCCCGGACGGGCGCTGGTGCTGGGAAGGAAGTCGACGCAGGACGTGGGGGACGCCAGCGAGAGGCTCAGGACGACAATAGCCCTCCATGCGATCAATCAACCGTGAAGCCATGGCGATTTCTTTGTGACAAGGCGTCATGAGCTCAGTACGCATGAGGTACGCCCGCCAGCCGCCCGTGCCTCTCCTGTAGAGCCGAGCCCACGCTCGGCTGCGGGCAGTCCCGTTGCCGCTCGAGCCGAAAATGGGCTCGGCTTTACAGAGATTCTCCCTGCGACACCCGGTCGCAGGCCTTCGCGCCACGCGCTTGACCAATGTCAAATCGCCCGCCGCCACGCGGGAGTATTCCTATGCAGGACCCGAACACACCGGCGCTGCCGGCCTCTACAAGGACCCCCGCGATGAACTACTCCCCCGACAACGCCCAGCTCCTGAATGCGCTGCAGAACGTCATGGTGATCTCCACCACCGACCTGCAGGGCAACATCACCTACGCCAATGACCTGTTCTGCACGCTCACCGGCTTCGCCCGCGAGGAACTGATCGGCCAGCCGCACAGCATCGTGCGCCATCCGGATGTGCCCAAGGCGGTCTACAAGGACATGTGGGACACCATCAAGGCCGGCAAGACCTGGACCGGGATCGTGCCCAACCTCGGCAAGGGCGGCGTGCTCTACGTGGTCGACACCACCGTGCAGCCGCTGTTCGACGCCAACGGCAACATAACCTCCTACATCAGCATCCGCCGCGTGGTGAACGACCTGATGCAGAACTACGACCTGGTCGAGTTCAGCAAGGAAAAGTTCGACGACTTCTACGAGGCCGCGTGAACGCCCTCCCGACCAGTACGCCCTTCAGCCGCCTGCTGGTGGGTTTCGCGTCCGAGTCGGGCAATGCCCGCGCCTTGGCCCAGCGCTTGGGCGCGGACCTGCAGCCGCACGCGCCGCAGGTGCTCCCGTTCAACGACATCGACGTGGCCAGTCTCGGCCACGGCGATGTGCTGCTGGCGATTTCCAGCTCGTTCGGCGATGGCGAACCGCCGGCCAATGGCGAGCGGTTCTTCGAAACCCTGCGCCAGACCCCGACGCTGAGCGGCCTGCGCTATGCCGTGTTTGGGCTCGGTGACACCGGCTACCCGAGCTTCTGCGGCTTCACCAAGGCGCTGGATGCCGCGCTGAGCGAGCGCCAGGCGCAGCCGCTGCTGCACCGGGTGGATGCCGACCTGGGCTACGAGCAGTTCTTCCAGCAATGGCAGCCGGTGCTAAGCCAGGTGCTGGGTGGCGACCTCAGCGCTGGCCAAGACCTGCACCTGCAGGTCACCGCCTATGGCGAAGACAATGCCTTTTCCGCCCCCATTCTCGAACGTCGCCGCCTGAACAGCAGCGACCCGGCCGCGTGGCACCTGCAGCTGGACATTGCCGGAAGTGGCATGGCCTATCGCGCGGGCGACACCCTGCACGTAGTACCCGAGAACGATCCTGCCCTGCTGAAGGCATTGGCCACCTGGTACGGCGACACCACCGCCGTGGCCGCCCTGCATGACCGCGAGCTGCGCCTGCTGAGCAAGGGCGTGCTGCGCGAACTGGCCCGGCTGGGCGGTAGTGAGGCACTGAAGGGCCTGCTGAAGGTCAGCCAGAAGCGCGAGCTGGAGGCCTACCTGCACGGCCTGGACCTGCTGGACGTGCTGCAGGACCACGCTACGCCGGACAGCGTGCCACTTGCCCGGCTGCGCGAACTGCTGTCACCGCGGCTGCCGCGTGCCTATTCGATCGCCTCGCACCCGTGCGACGACCAGCTGAGCCTGTGCGTGCGCGAAGTGCATTACACCCTGCGCGGCCGCGAGCGCTTCGGCACCGCTACCGGCAGCCTGCTGCACGGTGGCGACCACGCCCGTGTGTACTGCCGTTCCAACCCTGGCTTCCACCTACCCGATACCGGCGAGGCACCGCTGCTGCTGGTCGGTACCGGTACCGGCATTGCACCGCTGATGGGACTGATGCAGGAGCTGCAGGCCAACGGCTGCGAACGCGAGGTGCACCTTGTGTTCGGCGAGAAGCACAGCAAGCACGACTACCTGTTCCGGGACCAGCTGCAGGACTGGCATACCCGGGGCGTGCTGGCCGGCCTGCATACCGCGTTCTCGCGCGATGGCGCCGAAAAGGTCTATGTGCAGCATGTACTGCGGCAGCGCAGCGATGAAGTGCGCGATGTGCTGGCCCGCGGTGGGCATCTGTACCTGTGCGGCAACAAGCGCCACCTGGAAAGCGCGGTGCGCGAGGCCATCGATGACATCGCTGGCGAAGGGCGCTGGGACGCGCTGCGCGGTGAAGGCCGCACGCACTGTGAGCTGTACTGATCCATGGCCACCGGACCGCACGGACCTTGAACCGGTAGAGCCGGCCGCTGACCGGCTGCTCCGGACGTCACGGTTGCCGGCCAGCGGCCGGCACTACCATCAGATGTGACCAACCATCGCCGGTGCGTCCATCACGGGTCAATTGCCTACAATGCGGCCGTCCACCACGCGCGCCACCTGCTGGCCGAACATGGCCACATCCTGCGGGTCATGGCTGATCAACAGCAACGGGATGCCGGTCCGGTCCAGCACCGTTTCCAGCTCCTGACGCAGGTGGTGGCGCAGGTCATGGTCCAGTGCGGAGAACGGCTCATCCAGCAGCAGCGCCTGCGGCTGCGTCACCAGGGCGCGCGCCAATGCAGTGCGCTGGCGCTGGCCACCGGAGACCTGCGCGGGCAGCAGATCGCCCACCGTGTCGATGCGGAATGCGTGCAGCCACTGCTCCACCACATCGAAACGCTGGCCGACCCGCGGATTCAGCCATCCCTTCTGCAGCCCGAACGCCACATTCTGGCGCACGCTCAGGTGCGGGAACAGCGCGTAATCCTGGAACACGTAGCCCAGCCGACGGCGCTGCGGCGGCAGATCCACAGCGGTGGCCGCGTCGAACAGGGTCTGCCCCTGCAGGCGCACATGGCCCTGGCACGGCCGCAGCAGCCCGGCCACCGCCTTCAGGGTCAGGCTCTTGCCGGCGCCTGAAGGCCCGAACAGCACCACCTGGCGCTGCGTGCACTGCAGCGATACGTCCAACACGAAATCCTGGCCGGCCGCCTGCAGGCGGCGCTGCACCTGCAGGTCAAGCCACATCGCGCAGCTCCCGGCGACGTCCGCCCACCAGCCGCGCAGCCAGCAACAGGATCACGATGCAGACCACCGAAGTCAGGATCACCAGCGCATTGGCCTTGCCATCCTGACCGGCCTGCACCGCCTCGTAGATGGCGATCGACAGCGTCTGCGTCCGGCCCGGAATGCTGCCGGCCACCATCAGCGTCGCGCCAAACTCACCCATCGCGCGTGCGAAGGCCAGCAGCAGGCCGGCAAGAATGCCGCGCCACGCCAGCGGCAGCGTGACGCGGAAGAACACCGCTGCTTCGGACACTCCAAGCGTGCGCGCGGCCTGCTCCAGCTGTCCGTCCACTTCCTCGAACGCCGCGCGTGCCGGCTTGAACACCAGCGGCAGCGAAGCCACCGCCGCGGCGATCACCGCGGCCTGCCAGGTGAACACCAGGTTGATGCCGAACCACGACTGCAGCCACGCGCCGATCGGGCCGTTGCGGCCGATCAGCACCAGCAGGTAATAGCCCAGCACCGTCGGTGGCAGCACCATCGGCAGGGTCAGCAGCGAATCCAGCAGCTCGCGGCCGGGAAAGCGCCGCCGCGCCAGCAGCGCGCCCAGTGCAACGCCCAGCACCAGATTGATCGCGGTGGCCCAGCCGGCCACCTTCAGCGACAACCCCAGTGCGCTCCAGTCCAGATCCATGCGTCAGGGCTTGCCGAACCCATGTTTGGCCAGGATCGCCTGGCCCTGCGCCGAACGCACGAAGGCGGTGAAGCGCCTGGCTTCGGCCGACTGCGCGCTGGCCCTGGTCACCGCCAGCGGATAGGCAATGCGCCCCGCCAACGGAACCGCGAAGGCACGGCGCACGCGGTCGGGCATCGCCTGTGCATCGGTGGCATAGACGAAGCCGGCATCCACTTCACCGCGCGCCACGTAATCCAGCGACTGGCGCACGTTCTGCGTCGTGATGATCCTGCCCTGCACCGACGGCCACAGGCCCGCAGCTTCCAGCGCGCCCTTGGCATAGCGGCCGACCGGCACGCTGTCCGGGTTGCCCAGCGCAACGCGCCGCACACCGGCACCGGCCAGGTCCTTCAAGGTACGCGGCGCAGCCTTGGCCTGCGGCGGCACCACCACCCACAGTGCGTTCACCGCGAACACCTCGCGGGTACCGGCCGCCAGCAGGTCCTGCTGCTGGGCCTGGTCCATCGTGGTTTCATCGGCCGACGCGAACACATCCACCGGTGCGCCACGGCTGATCTGCTGCAGCAGCACGCCGGATGCGGCGAAGTTGAAATCGACCCTGGTGCCCGGGTGCGCCTTCTCATAGGCATTGCCCAGTTCGCGGAAGCTCTCGGTCAGGCTCGATGCCGCCGACACCGTCAACTCGGCCGCCCAGGCCGGCACTGCAGCCAGCATTCCCAGCACCAACAGCCCCGCTCGCATCATGGGTCGGCCCCTCGCCTGCCTGATCAGTCCAGTCCGGATTCCCGAGCCACGGCCAGTTCCGCCAGCCGCTCGGGTTGCAGCAACAGCATCTCACGTTGGTTCACCGCAATCACACCCTCGTCGCTCAACCGGCGCAGCACCCGGCTCACCGTCTCCGGCGCCATCCGCAGGTAGTTGGCAATCTCGGTACGGGCCATGCTCAGGTTGAAACGGGTGGCGGAGAATCCGCGCCGGGCATAGCGCTCGGAAAGATCCAGCAGGAACGCCGCCATGCGCTCCTCGGTGCGATGGTTGGCAGCCAGCGTGGCCACCTTGCCGATCTCGGCACTGAGCAGGCTGAACAGCCGTGCCTGCAGCCCCGGCATGCGGGTGGCCAGCAGGCTCAATCGCGGGAACGAGATCCGGCACAGGTAGACGGTGTCCAGGGCCACGGCGTTGCAGGGAAAGCGCGCGCCATGGATGGCATTGAGCCCGATCACCTCGCCCGGCAGGCTGAACCCCAGCACCTGCTCGTTGCCCTGGCTGTCATCGACATAGGTCTTGACCATGCCCGCGCGGACCGCTGCGATCGAGTCGAACGGATCGCCTGCACGGAACAGGTAGTCGCCGGCCTGGAACGGGCCGACGTGGTCGACCAGCACATGCAGTTCGCCCAGCGCTGTCTTGTCGTAGCCCTGCGACATGCAGGCATCGGAGAACGCGCAGGTGCTGCAGAAGTGCAGCGCGTCTCCGTCGTCGGCCGCTGCCGGATTGGGCGTGGCCGGTCGGGACGCGGGCGGAGCGGAGGGGTTCAGGGGCATTGCAGCGACGCAGTAACGAAGGCCCTCATCATACGACAGCGCACCACCCGGCCCTGCGCAACCTGCGCCTACTCGGGCGCAGGTTCAGAACGCCGCTGCGGGCCACGCTGCCGCATGCTGTCGCGCACGTCCACGTCGAACTGCAGCTGCAGCATGCTGTCGTCATCCAACGCGATACCGAAGCCCAGGCCATCGCGGCAGGGCAGCCTCCCCGCCAGCGACTCGACGGCCTGGCGCGGCAGTACCAACCGGCAGAATGTCCCGCCATCGAGCAGCACCGCCTGATCGCCGGCATGCAGCGACAGCGCTACGCCCCAGCCGCCGCTGCCGCCGAAGCGGGTCAGGTTCTCGACCGACTCGCCGGCCAGCAAGCGTGCCAGCTCTTCCTCATCCACGCGCAGGCGCATCGATTGCTGTTGCAGCTGGACCTTCATGCTGTGATGGACTCCCACTCTGATGGCGTATTGCAGTTGAGCAGCAACGCCTGATCCTCGGGTGCCAATGGCAATCGGGTCACGCCCAGGCGTTCCTGCAGGGCGCGCAGTGAACGTAGCGCCATCGGATCATCAATCAAGTCCCGCAGCACGCGGCGGCAATGATCATCGATCTGCAACCGCATCGGCAACGGTTCATCGTCGAATACCGTGCAGGCGCGCGCTTGATAGGCCTGCAGACGTAGCAACAGCGCGGGCGTCATCCGCGGCGTATCGACCGGCACCACCCAGGCCGGCCCGTCAGGCATCTGCATCGCCACGCTGTAGAGCCCGCCCAGCGGGCCGCAGCGTGCCACGCAGTCCGGCACGCCGCCGAACGCCGGGTAGTTGCCGCTCACCCATACCCGCCCGGCGCCCGCCTGCTTCAACACGCCGCGCATGTGTTCCAGCAGGGTGCGGCCCTGCCAGGGCAGCAGCGCCTTGTCGCGGCCCATCCGGCTGGACAGGCCACCGGCCAGCACGATGCCGTTGATGCTCATCGCAGTAGGGCCACGCCATGCGTGGCTGCGTCGGCCGGATTCATCGGGAACGCCTCATCCACGCATGGCGTGGATCTACTGGACCCGGCGCCCTCCCGAAGGGCGCGGTCAATGCCCATGGTCATGGGTGTGGTCGTGGGAGTGCAAAGCTTCGCTGTCCACATGGCACAGGCTGCAACCCTCGCTCCACTGGCTGTCGCCGTCTTCGTAATGCTCCTGCTTCCAGATCGGGCACTGGTGCTTCACCACCTCGATCAGCTGCCGGCACGCGCGGAACGCCTCGTCGCGGTGCGGGCTGCCGGCGGCCACCACCACCGCCACATCGCCGATGCCGAGTCGCCCCTTGGCATGGGCCACATACAGTTTCAGCTTCGGACCGAACGTAGCCTCGACCTCGGCCGCCAGGCGCTTGAACTCGTTCAGCACCAGCGGCTCGAACAGGTCGTAGGTGATCCCGGTCACCCGCCGGCCCACATTGACGTCGCGCACCTTGCCGATGAACACATCGATACCGCCGAAGCCCGGATCGGAGACCGCCGCGACGCCTTCGGCCGGATCGATCGCCGCCTGCGCGCGGTCCACTACCTTCGCGATGATCGTCTCGCTCATCGCTCAGCCCCCGCTCACCGGCGGCAGGATCGCCACCCGGCCATCGTCGGGCAACGCCTCGTGGTCGCGCAGCACGCGTTGCTGGTCGGCGAACGCCGAGTAATCCAGCAGCCCGGCACGGAAACCCGGCCAACGCAGCGGCAGCAGCTCGCGCAGCGCTTGGCGCAGATCGGCCACGGTGCCGCCGGCCACCTCCACGGCAATCTCGCGGCTGGCATCCAGATCGGAGAACGCGCCGAACAACTGCAGATTTACCTGTCTCATTACGGCTCCTGGCTCGCCAGCTGCACCGGGTCCTGGTGACCCCAGCCCTGCACGCGCACTGGCGTGCCGGCAGCGGCCACGCCGCCCTCGCCTTCCAGCACCACCCAGGCATTGGCCTGCAGCATGGACATCAAACGGAACGACTCCTGCCCGGCCAGAACGCGCGCACTCAGGCGGCCCTGCGCGTCCACTTCCACCCGCGCCCGCGCGTGGAAGCGCAGGCCCGGCGGCGTGCGCACGTCGGCCTGCAGGGGCAATGTCAACACCGGCTCCGGTGCCAGCCCCAGCAGGCGGCGCAGCACTGGCTCGATGAAGAAGCGCTGGCCCACGGCAGCGGAGACCGGGTTGCCGGGCAGGCCGAAATACAGCGCGCCATTGGGCAGCACCGCAAACAGCAACGGCTTGCCGGGGCGGATCGCCACCTTGTGGAACACGATGCGCGCACCCCGGCCGCGCAGCGCGTCGGGAACGAAATCGTAGCGGCCGGCCGACACCGCGCCGGTGCTGATCAACAGCTGCGCACCCGCGTCCAGCGCTTCATCCAGCACGGCATTGAAGGCGGCCACGTCGTCGCCCACCGTGCCCTGCCAGACCACCTCGGCACCGGCGGCCTGCAGGCGGCCAACCAGGTACGGCCGGTTGCTGTCACGAATCTGCCCGGACGCCAGCGTCTGCGCCGCCTCGGTCACCAGCTCCTTGCCGGTGGCGATCACCGCGGCCCTTGGCCTTGCCACCACCGTCACCTCGCCCACGCCGATCGCATGCAGCAGGGTGCGCGCGTTGATATCCAGCACCTGCCCGGCCTGCAGCACGCGCTCGCCGTCGCTTACATCCTCGCCGCGCAGGCGCACGTTCTGGCCGGGCTTCACCAATCCCTTCAGGGCAATGCGGGTCGGGCGGCCGTCCTCGCTGGCGAGGATCTCCACATTCTCGACCGGCACCACCGTGTCCAGCCCAACCGGCATGCGCGCGCCGGTCATGATTTCCCAGGCCCCCTCGCCGCCTTCGGCGCCGGCATCGCCTGCTGCCTGCCAGCCCTGCACAGCGAACTCGGTACCAGCTTCGAACGTCGCGCCGTTGGCGCGCAGCGCGAAGCCGTCCATCGCCGAATTGTCGAACGGCGGCAACGACTGCCCGCTGTGGATGTCACTGGCCAGGGTACGGCCGCTGGCCTCATGCAGCGGCAGATGCTCGGCCGGCAGCGGCGTGGCCGCGTCCAGCAGGTGCTGCAAGGCCTCGCTGTAGGCAATCATCAGTGGCCACCGCCATCGACCATCGCCAGGGCGTGGCCCAGTACCGGCGCCAGGATGTCCAGGCACTGCGCCGCCGCCTTCGGGCTGCCGGGCAATGCAAACACCAGCATGTTGCCGAGCTGCACCACCTCGGCGCGGCTCAGCCAGGCCATCGGCGTGTGCTGCGCACTCAGCGCCCGCACCATCTGCGCCAGGCCATGCACCGGCCGCGCATTCAACGAACGCAGCGCCTCCGGGGTCAGGTCACGCGGGCCCAGCCCGGTACCGCCGGTACACAGGCACAGGCGCACGCCCTCGGCGGCCAAGGCCTGCAGGCGGCCCGCCAACGGCTCGATGCCATCGGGCAGCACTTCGGCCGCCACCACCTCGCCACCCAGCTTCTTCAGCCCGGTCACCAGGGTCGGGCCGGAGACATCTTCATAAGTGCCTTCACTGGCGCGATCGCTCAGCGTGATCACCGCGCAGGCCGCGCCTTCCAGACCCTTCGGCGCACGCGGCTTGAACCGCTCACGCTCGGCCTCGTCCATGCCATCCGGATGCAGCCAGACACCGCGCTTGCCGCCCTCCTTGAACAGCAGGCGGATGCCTTCGATGCGCAGCGCCGGCTCCACCGGCTTGCTCAGGTCGTACAGGGTCAGCAGCGCCGCGTTGACGCCGGCCAGTGCCTCCATCTCCACGCCGGTGCGCGCCTCGCTGGCGCACTCGCACCACACGCGGATCGCCTGTCGCTCCGGCACCGGCGCGCAGAACACCTGCACCAGTTCCAGCGGCAGCGGATGGCACAGCGGCATCAGCATCGAAGCCATCTTCGCGCCCTGCAGTCCGGCAATCTCGGCCATCACCAGCGCATCGCCCTTGGGCAGGCGGCGCTCGACGATCAGCGGATAGGCCACTGGACCGGCATGCAACTCGCCCACCGCCACCGCACGGCGGCGGCTGATGCGCTTGTTGCGCACATCGGCCATGTGGAAGGCCGCGTTCAATTCCCCACTCATCGTGTTGCTCATCCTCCAATGGAGGCCAGGTGCGGGGTCAGCCCGGTCTGGCCCTGATGCAGTCCATGCCCGGCCGCTTTCAGGCCAAGCTGGGTGGTGATGCGTGCCAGCAGCGCGTCGTGGTCCTCATCGCGCTGCAGCAGCGGGCGCAGCGGCACGCCGAACTCGCCGAACAGGCACAGCCGCAGGTCGCCCTTGGCGGTCACCCGCAGGCGGTTGCAGCCCTTGCAGAAGTCACGCGAATACGGGGCGATGATGCCGATGCTGCCGCGATGGTCGGGGTGGCCGAACTCGCGCGCCGGGCCGGCATCGGCCGCGCGCGGCCGCTCGTGCCAGCCCGCGGCCAGCAGCTGCTCGATCACCACGTCGGCGCGCAGGTGGTGGCGCTGGAAATAGGCTTCGTTGTCGCCGGTGCGCATCAGCTCGATGAAGCGCACGCTGAAGGGGCGGTCACGCAGGTAATCCATCCACTGCGGCAGCTCGTCGTCGTTCAGGCCACGCAGCAGCACCGCGTTGAGCTTGATCGCCGGCAGGCCCAACGCCTGCGCCAGGGCCAGGCCCTGCTGGATCTCCGGCAGGCGGTCGTGCCCGGTGATGGTGTGGAAACGCTCGCGTTGCAGGCTGTCCATGCTCACGTTCAGCGCGGTCAGCCCGGCCCGGCGCCAGCCCGGCAGGCGCCTCGGCAGCAGCGTGCCGTTGGTGGTGATGGCCACCTTGCGGATGCCCGGCACCGCCGCCACGGTGGCGATGATCTCGTCCAGATCCTTGCGCAGGCTGGGCTCGCCACCGGTCAGGCGGATCTTGCTCATGCCCAGCGCCGCGAAGGCCCGCACCAGGCGGCCGATCTCATCCGCCTGCAGGAAACGCGGGCGGCCGTCGGCCTGGTACCCGTCGGGCAGGCAGTAGCTGCACCGGAAGTTGCAGGCTTCGGTGAGCGACAAGCGCAGGTACGGAAAGCTGCGTCCGAAGCTGTCGGTGAGTTGGCTCATGGCTGTTCCGCCTCCTGGTACCACCCTGCAGCCCTGCCCCTGAACGGGTTGTCGACCCCAACCCGCAGAGTGCGCTGGGGCGTTGAAAGCGTCAACCCGTGAGCCACGCAGCCTGAATTGGCGCCGCCTGTCGTGATAGGCCCTCCCCGCCCGGCCCGTTCGCCGTGACAACCTCGACACCTGTCGCAGATTGCACGTTGCGGGCGGATCACTACGCCAGCCAGCACTGGCGGGGCTTAACAGCGTAGGACAATGTCAAAAGCGTCTCCAATCGAGTGATGTTTGCAACGCTTCTGATTGGCATTGCACAGCGCCAGGGGCTCAGATGGCGTGCCACCGGAAAAGGGTGGCCGGGTTTCGAATCCCGAGTTGGTCCTGAGTGATTGCGCTTGCCAGTCGGCGCCACCTTAGCGTGGCGCCGGCTGGCAATCCGTCTGCCGGCTATGGCGGGCGGTGCGTGGGGGCGTTCGCGCCCACCGGCTTGGGACCAACCCGGATTCGAACCACGTACCGTCCGCCACTTTTATGGGTGGCGGCTACCGATTGCCTTGCACGGAGCCTTGCCATGAACGAATCGGACTTCCCGCATCTGCACGCTTATCGCAACACCGCCGGCGACGACGGTTCGCCACCGACTGCGCCTGCTGTGGACAGGAACACCTTCATTGCGAATCTCAACCGCATCGGCTCCGGTGCGGCGGCCGATGGACAGCCCTGGCCCGAGCGGCATCAGCTGCCCGGGCGCTGCCTGGCCCTGGCCGACGCCGATTGCGCGTTGAGCGGGTTGCGGGTGGTGCTGGAAATGCTGCTGGCGGCCGAACGCACCCGGCAGAACGGCGAACCCGGGCAGTACGTGGGCGACCGGGTGATGGAGGGATTGGTCATGGCCTGCCAGTCGTTGTGCGCGCAGGCGGTGGGGCGGTTGCAGCCCGAAGGGTGAACGCGATGCACAACGCCCTTCAGCGAGAATCGCCTCCCGACCGACACGCCGTCGGCGCAGCGCCCTTGTCCGGGGGAACTGCGTGTACATTCCAGCGATCTGCCAAAGCGCGTTCGACGCGGACAGAAAATGACCGTGCCTCGGCGGGCATCTTCCCTTCAGAAAAGCCGATAGCTATCTCGAAGCGATCCAATCCGAGATCCCCGCCTCCAGTCCAGAGCCATCTTCCCGCTTCACTCCGACGTAGACGACGGGGCGCTTCATGTCCACCTTTGCCTTGGCAAGCTGGCGATCCAATTCAGCGCTGCCATCAAAGAACTGCATTCCTTCGTCCTTGGCGGTAGAGCTGAGGGTCTGCTTGAACCGCTTCAAGCCGTCTTGGTCATGCACGCAGAACTGGAGCATCTTGAAGGGCCGCTTTCCTAGAGCCCATGCGCCGCCAGAATCCAAGTCCGACTCCAATCAGAAGTAGTGCTGTCAGGATCCTCACCATCATCAAGGCCCCAACATGCAAGGTGTGGCGGCCAACCCCGCCGCAGAGTCAAAAATCATGACCCCAAGTAGATCTCCGCTCGGTCTTCTCAGTCAGCTTCCCCTGGATGAGGGAGACCTCGTCGGGGGTGATGAATCGGGGCACGGAATGTCCTGTTGAACGCACTGACGTTCGCATTCACCACGGTCAACAGTTGCCGGATGGTGTAGCTGGCGGTACCTGCCGAGGTGACCAGCGCGATGCGATTACCTGTGACGTCATGATCTCAAGCCCCCTTGCAAAGAGGGGGTTGAGAAGGCCCGCTACTCCGGGGACCCATCTGCAAAATGCTGCTTTCTCCTAAACGCAACGAGAACGAAGGCTGTCGCAGCCAGGAAGGCACCACACGCATCCCAGATTCGGCCCAGCCACAGCATCAAAGCGAAAATGGCCAGCCACATTACAGATAGTGCAAGAAACCATCCGCGCGTCAGCTTCATAGGGCTCAATACACAGTTTGAATTCCAACCATAGCGCAGACGAGAGCCAATGCAACCTAATAGATTGCCGGCGTCCCTTCCTCCAACTGCTGCAACGCCGGCGGCAAAGGGCAAAAGCAGCGTCAGATCCGACGCACCAGATGCCGGCAAGGTCAGCCACGTTGATAGGCGGGCGGAAGAACCCGCAGCGCAGGCGCAGCGACCTCATGCAACATGACTTCCTGCACGGGGAATCGGTGTTATACCTCACAACGTTACCAGCACGACCTGTCGCGAGGTCGGCAGGCTGCGGCACTCCGCTGCAGACCTGACCCATCGGAAGGGCTGGCACGCGTCACGGCCCACGGGAATGGCAATGAAGAGCAGCCGAGTGACGTTGTGGGTGCTGGCCGCGGTGATGGCCGCTGCAGGCACCGCCCACGCCGGGGAAATCCAGGTGGATTGCGGCGACTACGCGCTGCAGGCCGAAGAGACCGGGGCCGGCCCGATCACCGTGGTCTTTGAATCCGGTTTCGGGCAAGGCGCGGGCGCCTGGAAGGAAGTGGTTGCGGGTCTGGGGCGCGACTACCACAGCATCACCTACGCCCGTGCAGGGCTCGGCAAGTCCGGCAGCGACGGTCACCCCAAGCGCATCGATGCGCATCTGGCCAACCTCACGGCCGTGATCGATACGCTCGCTCCCGGTCGCCGCGTTGTGCTGGTGGGTCATTCCTATGGCGGCCTGCTGGCCACGGAGTTTGCACGCCGCCATCCGGAACGCCTGCAGGGCCTGGTGCTGGTGGACCCGGCCACGATGGGTCAGCGCCATGCGTTCAATCAGTCCGACAGTACCCGCGTGCAGGCAGATGATGCCCGGCTGCGGGCGATGCTGCCGCCAGCCATGGCTGCCGACTATGCCGTGCTGACCGAACAGCTGGATGCACCCGGTGCGGAAACCCCGCGCACGATGCCGGACGTGCCGGTAGCGCTGCTGACTGCAACCCAGCTGGCTGCCGAACCGCTGTTCTTCGAAGAGACCGCAGCGGGCAAGGCGCTCTGGAAAGCACAGCACGCCCTGCTCTTCCCGGGATTCACGCGCGGCTCGCATCGCTACCTGGCGACCGGGCACACCCTCCAGCGCGAGGATCCTGCTGCGGTGGTGGCCGCGATTCAATCCGTCTCAGGCACTTTAAAGTAGCTGTTCCAGGCAGGGGCTTCCCCCGCTGTTCCCTGCTACTGCCCACGCAGGCGCACCGCAAAGTACCGCGCCGGGGAAAGGCCAAGCGCTTTCTTGAACATCGTGATGAAGGCCGTCACCGACTCATAGCCCAGCGTCTCGGAAACGCGTTGTACGGGTGCACCGGCGGCGAGTTCCCGAATGGCGATGAGCAGGTGCAGCTGCTGCCGCCAGCGCCCGAAAGACAGTCCCGTTTCCCGTTCGATGAGGCGGGTCAACGTGCGCTCGCCCAGGGCCAGGCGCACGGCCCACTGGCCGATGGTGCTGCGGTCTGTCGGATCCGCCAACAGCGCCGCAGCCAGCGCACGCACCTTCGGGTGATGGCTGACCGGCAGCGACAGATGCTCAGCCGGCATCTGTACCAGCTCGTCCAGCAACACCCGCGCCAGCCGGTCGGTGTGGCTGCCATGCGGATAGTCCAGCGGCGCGTCGGCCAGGTGCAGGATCATCTCGCGCAGCATCGGCGAGATGGCCAGCGTCACGCACTGCGCCGGCAGGTCGACGATGCCGGGCTCGACGA
Source organism: Stenotrophomonas sp. GD03958 (assembly GCF_029839005.1). Lineage (NCBI taxonomy): Bacteria > Pseudomonadati > Pseudomonadota > Gammaproteobacteria > Lysobacterales > Lysobacteraceae > Stenotrophomonas > Stenotrophomonas sp. GD03958. The sequence continues at coordinate 64,016 of NZ_JAOBZT010000014.1, forward strand.
ACAGGTAGCACAGGCGCGCGTTTGCGGTGGCGCGGTTGCTGTGCGGCATGCCCCCCGGAATCCAGACGCCACACTGGGGCGGCACGATCCACAGCGCATTGGCCACTTCGCAGGTCACCGCCCCATGCAGCGCAAGAATGAGCTGGCCCTTTCGATGCTCATGCACCGGAATTTCCGCGTCGTGCTCGGCCACCTGCCGGCGGCTGGCAACCGCCGGGCGATCGGTCTCGTCCGGGTCCAGGTCAAAGCCGGGGAGCGAAATGCGAGCCATTCTCACATTGACCGGTTTTAGCGATTGATTGTCATTGTAGCGAAATTCGCCGGTGCGGCCGATCACTAGCATGAGCCGCATGCACTCCCCCACTCCTGCCCGTCCCCACGTGTTCCAGGCATTCGCCCGGTTGAAAAGCCCTGCCCTCAGGACCGATCAGGAGGCGGTGCTCTTCTCGCTCAAATGCCTGCTCGCCGCGTCGCTGGGGCTGTATGTCTCTCTAAGGATCGGCCTGAATCGCCCGTTCTGGGTGATCGGCACGGTCTATCTGGTATCGCAGCCTCTGTCCGGGGCGACACTTAGCCGCGGCCTGTTCCGCCTGCTCGGTACCGTGGGCGGGGCCGTCGCCACCGTCGTGCTGGTGCCGCGTTTCGCCAATGCACCCCTGGTGCTGAGCGCCGCGCTCGCCACCTGGATGGCGCTGTGCCTGTATCTGGCGATGCTCGACCGCACGCCGCGTGCCTATGCGTTCCTGCTGGCCGGCTATACCACCAGCCTGATTGGATTTCCTGCGGTGATGGTGCCGGGAGACGTGTTCACCATTGCCATCACGCGGGTGCAGGAAATTGCCATCGGCATCCTGGCCGCAACGCTGGTACACGCGCTGGTGCTGCCGCGCCGGGTCTCGATGCGCGTGCACGCACGGGTCGCTGCCGTGCTGGATGACGCGGAACGATGGACACGGGACATGCGCGCCGGCGCATCGGACACGGTGCTGGCGACGGACCGCTCGAAAGTGGCGGCGGACCTGCTCGAGCTGCATGTGCTGTCGATCCACCTGCCCTTCGACAGCGCCCACGGCGTGGCCCAGGTGCAGATCCTGCGTGCTCTGCATGACCGGATGCTGGACGTGCTGATGCTGTCCAGCGCGGTGGAAGATTCCATCGCTCGGCTGCGTTCACCGCAGGCCGGCACAATGGATGCAAGCGGCTGGCGCGATCTGCTGCAGGCCAGCCTCGCCGCGCAACGGGCCGAACTCGACCTCGCCCACGCCGACTGCCGCGTGCTGCAGGCACAACTGCACACTGCCCGCCCCGACTGGCGCCTGCATGTGCCTGACCGTCTTGCGCGGAATGTGCAGGGCGCAGCGATTCACCGGGATCACAGGAACGCCGCGCGCAGCGCACTGGGGGCGTTCGTAGGCATCCTGCTGAGCTGCGTGCTGTGGATCATTACGGGCTGGTCGGACGGCGCCACGGCGGTGTCCATCATCGGCACTGCATGCGTCCTGTTCGGCACCCTCGAAGCACCGGCACCACACGTCACGCGCTATCTGGTGGGATCCTGCATCGGCGTGGCCGTCGGCCTGCTCTACGGTCTGCTGATCTTCCCCGCGTTGTCCGATATCACCGGCCTGATTACCGCGCTCGCGCCGGTACTGCTGCTGTGCGGATCGTTCCTGGCCCGGCCGCCATTCACCATGGCTGCCCTGGGCGTGGTGCTGACGTTTCCGCTCATTGCCAGCCTGGGCGCGACCAATACGACCAACATCGTCGGCGCGCTCAACAACAGCGTTGCGTTGTTCATCGGTACGACGGTGGCACTGTGCAGCATGCAGCTGTTGCAGACCGCCGATGCGGGCCGCAACCGCGCTCGGCTGGAGCATTCGATCCGTCGGGATATCGCACGACACGCCGCCGGACGAGGTGATGTGACCCGCGCCTGGCTCAGCCGCATGCTGGATCGCATCGGGCTGCTCGCTCCCAGGTTGCAGGGCCGTTCCAGCGCAGTACACGAGCTGCGGGCATTGTTTGCGGACGTTCGTGCGGCACATGCATCCAGCCAACTCCGCACACTGGACAAGTACCTGGACACCCCGCACGTTCGGGCGCTACACGCGGCGCTGGTCGAACGCGTCGCCGCACATTTCAGGGTTCGCGCCCACGCGCCACGCAGTGTCGATGCCCATCTTCTGAAGTTGTTGGACTGCATGCGCGAGGCCGCAACAGCCATCGCCGAGGCCGATCGAGGGAATCTGCTGCACCTGCTCAGCGGGTTGCGCCGCGACCTGCTGGCCTCACCGCTCACCCGTCGGCACTGACCGCATGCTCTCTGATCTTTCCATTGATGGCGTGCTCATTCCTGGCCTGCTCGCCGTGGCCGCTGCCGCCTTGGCGCTGTCGATACTGACTTCACGCCTGCTCGCCAGCCTCGGTCTGTACCGGCTGTTCGCCGCGCGGCCCTTGGTGGGCCTGTCCCTGTTCGTGATCCTGGCGGAGCTGATGATCCGGCTCGCGCCCCTGCTCGAGAAATGAAATGAAAGACCTGCTTGCTGTTATCGGGCGCTGGAGCGCAACGCTGGGCGTGTGTGCGCTTGCCGCCATTGCCGCGTTCTCCCTCTGGAATCGTTACGAAACGCGCCCGTGGACGCGTGATGGACGGGTGCGCGCCGATGTGGTGCGCGTTGCGTCGGACATGGGGGGGCTGGTCACCCAAGTGCTCGTGCACGACAACCAGCGGGTCAGTGCCGGCCAGCTGCTGCTGGTGCTCGATCAGCCACGCTTCGCCGCCACGCTGGAGAAGGCAGACGCGGCGGTCAGGAGCGCGCATGCCACGCTGGCGCTGGCTCGCCGCGAATCGGCGCGGGACAACGCACTTGGCAACCTGGTCGCTTCGGAAACCCGCGAACGCAACGCCGCCAAGGTCGATACCGAGCTGGCCGCGCTGGCGCAGGCACGGGCCGAACAGCGCGTTGCCCAGCTCAACGTGCAACGCACCGAGGTGCGCGCAACCACCGATGGCATCATCACCAACCTCGACCTGCACGCGGGCGACCACCTGCAGCCGGGGGCACAGGCGCTGGCGCTGATCGACACCCGCAGCCTGCGCATCGAGGGCTATTTCGAGGAAACCAAGCTGGGCTGCATCACCGAGGGCGATGCCGCGGTGGCGCGGCTGATGGGGGACAACCACGACGTGCGCGGGCACGTGGAAACCATCGCCGCCGGCATTGCCGACGATCAGCGCTCAAGCACACACAACCTGCTGCCCGCCGTGGCGCCAACTTACACCTGGGTGAGGCTGGCGCAGCGCATCCCGGTACGCATCCGCATCGATGATGCGCCGTCGGACACCCGCCTGATCGTGGGTCGCACTGCGAGCGTGACCATCACGCCCTCGGCAGCGGGAGCCTGCAAGTGAGCCTGCGAACACTACGCGGTGGGCTGCTTGCCCTGCTGCTGCCGATGACGGCCTGCGTCTCCGGCCCCGACTATCACCTGCCTGCGAATGCCGTCGCTGCCACGCCACGGGCAGCGCGGGCATTCGTCTCGGCCGGGGAGGCATCGTTCAGCCACGACGTGCCACCGGATCGGTGGTGGCAACTGTATGGCGACCCCCAGCTTGACGCCTACGTACGCGAAGCACTGGCGGCCAATACCGACCTGCGCGCCGCCGATGCCAACCTTCGGCGCGCCAGCGCTACGGTGCTGGAGTACCGTGCGCGTGGTGCCGTGCAGGCCGACGTGGATGCATCGGGCACGCTCGCCCATGCCGGTGGTTACACCCAGGCGTCGGCCGCGCCGCAGTCCTATGCGCTGGGCCTTCACCTCTCCTATCCACTGGATCTTGCAGGCGGTATCCGCCGCGGCATCGAAGCCGCGAACGCGGACGCCGAGGCCGTCGCTGCGGCGCGGGACCAGGTCCGCGTGGTCGTCGCTGCGGCCGTCACCCGTGCCTATCTCCAAGTGTGCACAAGCAATCACACGCTCGCTGCAACCCGGCAGGTGCTGGCGATACAGCGCGCCACGCTGGAGGCAACCCGACGCCTTGCTGCAGGCGGGCGCGGAACGGACTTCGATGTCAGCCGTGCCGGTGCAGCCGTCAATCGCAGCGCGGCGGCGATACCGCACCTGCTGGCGGAACGGCAGGCCTCACTGTTCGAACTGGCCGCATTGATGGGCAGGCTCCCGGCGGACTATCCCAGGGAGGCCGAAGCGTGCCCACGGCCCCCGGAGCTGGAGCAGGCGCTGCCGGTCGGTGATGGCTGGCAGCTGCTCCAGCGACGCCCTGACGTACGCGCAGCCGAACGTAGCCTGGCCGCCGCGACTGCAATGATCGGTGTCGAGACGGCGGGTCTCTATCCGCAGATCACCCTGGGCGCCTCTTCGGGCGTGGCCGGCACACCGGCGCATCTGCTGTCGGCCGACGGCTTCGGTGCGAACATCGGTCCCGTGCTGTCATGGCACTGGCCCAACCGCCGCGTAGCCAAGGCCCGCATCGCGGCGGCCGGTGCCAATGCAGATACCGCGCTCGCGTCCTTTGACGGCGTCGTGCTGCAGGCACTGCGCCAGACCGAGACCGCGCTTTCTGCCTGCACGCAGGAGCTTGAACGCGAGCGCAGCCTGGCGCAGGCGCGTGGGGATGCAGCGCGGGCCGCCGGGCAGGCGCAGCAGCTCTACCGTTTCGGCAGGATCGATTTTCTCGACCTGCTTTCGGCCCAGGCCGCGCTGGCAGATGCGGAGTCCGCACTGGCCGCCTCGCGCGCGGAGCGGGTCGACCGGCAGATGGATCTTTTCCTGTCGTTGGGTGGAGGCTGGGCTGCAACAGATTCAGCCCCGGGCGGGGTCCAGTGACCCGTTGCCTGGCAGCGGCTGCAGGCCGCGCCGTCTGTTCAGAAAAGTGCCGCCCAAACCCGTATTCATTCACACTGACTGCCCTATATTCCCGCCACAGCGCCGCATGCTGCGGCCATGACGGAGGCACTTCCATGAAGACCACACGTTTGCTTGCCATCGCTTTGACCACCGCCACCGCGTTGGCTGCGGCCCCCGCCTTCGCTGACCCGCCGCATCACGCCCGCGGCAACGGCCCGCCGCCGCATGCCGGCGGCCCGCACAACCGTGATGCGCCGCCGCCCGGCTGGCAGAAGAAGGCCTGGCGTCGTGGCGACCGCCTGCCCTGGGCCGAAGTGGACCGCCGCTACTGGGTGGACGATTACGCGCGTTATGACCTGCGCAATCCGGGTCGCGGCCAGCGCTGGGTGCGCCAGTCCGACACCGAGTACCTGTTGGTGGAGATCGCGACCGGCTTGATCATCGACGCGCTGCATCGTTGAATGCGGAGCGCGCCGGGGCCCTGTAGCCGTGGCCCCGGCGGCGCTTCCACCCTACGAAGGCCGTCATGAAGTATGCGAACCACCGGAATCCAGGACGCGCTTCTCGCTGCGTGCCTCGCCGCAGGCCTGCCGGCCCACGCAAGCCAGCGCCCATCATCGGCTGATGTGAATGCCATCGAACAGGTGGTCGAATCGTTCCGCACCTCGTTGATCAACAAGGACAAGCCGACCTACATGAGCCTGTTCTTTTCGGACAAACCGGAAGATATCGGCTGGCAGTTCGTTTCCGAAGATGCCGGCCCATTGAACGTCGCTTGACGCGGCCGAACCCAGGCCGCGATCCATTCAGCATGCGCATTGGCAATCAGTCAGGGATCGGGCACAGTTCGGCCACGCGCAAGGACGCACGCCATGACCCGCCTGCTGATCATCGAAGACAACCCCGAGCTCGTAGCCAACCTGTACGCTTTCTTTGAGCCTATCGGCTACGTGCTGGACGACGCCCGCGACGGTGCCAGCGGCCTGCGCCGGGCCACGCAGCACGACTACGACGCCATCCTGCTGGACCTGATGCTCCCGCGCCTGGATGGCATGACGCTGTGCCGAAAGCTGCGCCGGGAATTCCAGAACCCGGTGCCGATCCTGATGCTGACCGCGCGCGATCCGGTCGAGGACCGCGTGCAGGGCCTCGCTCTCGGCGCCGATGACTACCTGGTCAAACCGTTCTCGCTGAAGGAACTGGATGCGCGGATCAAGGCCCTGGTGCGACGCGCCCAGGGCCGTCAGGTCGACAGCGTACTGGCGTGGAAGGACTTGCAGGTAGATACGCGCTCGCCGCAGGCCTGGCGACAGGGGCGCTGCATCGCGCTGACGCCTACGTCGCACAAACTGCTGATGTGCCTGGTACGCGCGGCCCCGGCCGTGGTGCGCAAGCAGGAGATGGAATACCTGGTCTGGGGCGACGAGCCACCGGACAGCGGCGCGCTGCGTACCCACATCCATGAGCTGCGCCTGCAGGTGGACCGCAGCTTCGACACCACGTTGATCGCCACGGTGCACAGCGTCGGCTGGCGCATGCCGGCGTGACCCCTGCCGCTCTCTACCGCCGCCTGGCCCTGCGTACCCGCATCACGATTTCGTTCGTGCTGCTGATGGCCGGCGCGATGGGCTTCATCGTCCTGGCCGAACAGGTGGACTACGACCAGGTCAGGGCCGCGGTCATCGCCCGGACCCAGGATAGTGCCGTGCACAAGCTGCAGGCGGCACTGGCCCGTGGCGAGCGCCCCGCCCTGCCCCCGGGCAGCCAGCTGTACGACAGCCATAGCGTGCCGATGGTGCTGCGCCAGTACGGCCTGGGCTACCACGGCGAAGCAGGACCCGACGAGTGGCACCTGCGTGTGTTCGACAGTGGCGGCCAGCGCTACTACCTGCTGCAGGACGCTGCACCCTATGGCTACCTGGAACACCTGATCAATGCCTTTGCCGCGGTGGTCATTTCGATCTGCGTGCTCGGCGCCTTCCTGATCGGCCGCAGGGTGGCATCGCACGTCATCGCGCCCATCACGCAGTTGGCCGATGCCGTGCAGAGCGGGCGGAAGCCCTTTCCCTGTCAGGACGCCCGCGACGAGATTGGTATACTCGCCCGTGCCTTCGCCCGGCACAGTGATGAGCTCGAACGGTTCCTGCATCGCGAGCAATGCTTCAGCGGCGATGCCAGCCATGAGCTGCGCACGCCCTTGGCCATCATCGGCGGCGCTGCGGAAACCCTTGCCTGCCAGCTTCCGTCCGACAGCCACCTGGTCCCCAGCGCGGAGCGTATCCTGCGCACTACCCAGGAGATGCAGCGCCAGCTGTCCTGCCTGCTGCTGCTCTCACGTACCCCCGGCTCCGTGCCGCGCAACAAGGTGGCCCTGCGCCCATTGATCGAATCCTGCATGGAGCGCTGCCAACTGTGGATTTCCGGCAAGCCGGTGATCGTTGCGTTTGATGCCCGGCATGACGCCGTGCTGGACACCAACGCAGATCTGGCGCACAGCGTGATCTGGAACCTGCTGCGCAACGCATGCCAGTACACCGAAAGGGGCGAAGTGAGGATCACCCTCCACGACACCGCACTCACCTTCGCCGACACCGGACCCGGCCTGCCCTCCAGTATCGACCCACAGCAGTTCCAGCGCTTCGTGCCCGGCAGCCCGCACAGTGGCGAGGGACTGGGGCTGTCCATCGTGCAGCGCATCGTCGAGCACCTGGGTTGGAGGATGACGGTGCGTTCCTCGCAGCAGGGCTGCCGGTTCAGCCTGGAGTGGCCCATCTGACGGTTTCCTGACGCGCGCCTGCACATGCTGGGGATTGCTCACTTCACGGCGGAAACGGCATGCAGCACCCCAAGGACAGCGGCAAGTACCCGCACGGGAAGACCGGCCTGAGCCGCATCTTCCACACCCTGATCCATTCGCGAGACGGATTCATCGCTACCTTTCGTGGCGAGGCTGCTTTTCGCCAGCTGCTGCTCCTGCACGCGCTGTTGATCACTGCAGCGTTCGTACTGGACATCAGCGCGGTCGAGCGCGCATTGGTGTTGGCGGTCTGCTTCATCAGCCTGCTGGTGGAACTGCTCAACTCGGCGATTGAAGCCGTGGTCGATCGCATTTCGCTGGAGCAGCATCCGCTGTCCAAGAACGCCAAGGACATGGGCAGCGCCGCGCAGACCACCGCGTTGTTGATGGTCGGCGCAGTGTGGGGTGTGATCCTGCTGGGCTAGCCCGGCAAGGCTGACAACTTCCTGATAAATCCGTTTCGATACTGCGCGCACTCCTGTTCCGCGGAACCTGCTCGTGCGCCAATGCCTCCGTTTTCCACGGCCCCATCCGATCATCCTGGTCTGGGCCGCAGCGTTTTTCTTCACCACGATTGGAAACATCGCCCTCTGGAAGTCGCTGTGGGGGCTGATCGACCTCAACAGCCTGCGCAGCGTGCTGTTCCTGGCCAGCTTGCCGGTGGTGCTTTTGTGCCTGTTCAACCTGATGCTGACGCCACTGCTGGCACTGCCGTTCCTGCGCAAGCCGCTGCTGGCCGTACTCATCGTCACCAGCGCCGCCTGCAGCTATTTCATGCTGCACTACAACGTGCTGATCGATCGCAGCATGGTGCAGAACGTGTTCGAGACCAACCAGGCCGAACTGAACGCCTATCTCTCGCTGCCGCTGCTGCTGACCCTGCTGACGCTGGGCGTGCTGCCCGCTGCCGGGCTGGCCTGGGTGCGCACCACCAGCGGAGCGGCTTCGACACGTTCGCTGCTGGTGTGGCCGGCCAGCGTCCTGGCGTCGTTGCTGGTACTGCTGGCAATCGGCTTTGCGTTCTACAAGGACTATTCCTCACTGTTGCGCAACAACCGCCACATCCGCGACCAGGTGCTGCCGTTGAACGTGGTGCGGCATACCCACGGTTATCTGAAAGGTCTCTACAGCACCCGCCAGCAACCGCTGCGCGCGATTGGCATGGACGCACAGCGCGCGCCGGGCCCGCGCCCGAAGCTGGTGATCCTGGTCGTCGGCGAGACCGCGCGATCACAGAACTTCCAGCTCAACGGCTACCCACGCGCGACCAATCCCCGGCTCTCGCGCAAGGAAGGGGTCATCAGCTTCAATGATGTCTCCTCATGCGGGACCGCCACGGCCATCTCGGTGCCGTGCATGTTCTCGCAGATGACCCGAGGCCAGTACGACGACGTGCGCGCCGCAACCGAGGAGAACGTGCTCGACATCCTGCAGCGCACCGGCATCAGCGTGCTCTGGCGCAACAACAACAACGGCGGCTGCAAGGGCGTGTGCGAACGCGTACCGACCGAGGACATGCCTGCGCTGAAGGTGGCCGGCCAGTGCGTCAACGCCGACGGCACCTGCTACGACGACGTGCTGCTGCACCAGTTGGGCGCACGCATCGATGCCATCAACGGCGACGCCCTGATCGTGCTGCATCAGCTCGGCAGTCATGGGCCGACCTACTTTGAACGGTATCCCGCAGCGTCGCGGGCTTTCAGCCCGACTGCGACAGCAACCAGATCCAGCATTGCAGCAACGAGGCGCTGGTCAACACCTACGACAACACTCTGGTCCACACCGACCACCTGCTGGGCAAGGCCATCGACCTGCTGCAGGGCTATGCGGACCAGCGTGATGTCGCACTGATCTATGTGTCCGACCATGGCGAGTCGCTCGGCGAACGCGGGATGTACCTGCACGGCACGCCCTACTTCATCGCCCCGCGCGAGCAGACCCAGGTGCCGATGGTGATGTGGTTCTCACCCGAATTCAGCCGCAACGCAGGCCTGGACCTGGCCTGCCTGCACCAGAATGCCCTGCACCGGGCGCACAGCCACGACAACCTCTTCCACTCGCTGCTGGGCCTGTTCGCGGTCAACAGCGGGGTGTACCAGCACGATCTGGATGTGTTCGCAGGTTGCCGCGCGTCGGCTTCGCCGGCTGTGGCCACCTCACCGGCGAAAGAAAGGCGCCGGCTGATGCCGGTCGCTGCCCGGAACGTGGCGCGCTACTGCGCCGCCAGGGCGAAATCCAGGCCCGCACACACCGCCGCCACCTGGGCGTCGTTGCATTCCTGCGGGTTGGTGCGCGGGCTGTCCGGGTAGACCTCGGTGGTGGTGGCAAAGCGCGCATCGGTGAAGCCAGCGCAGGCGCCGATCGAACGGGATTCGCCCCAGACCACGCCCGGCGACTGCAACGGCAGGCCGACCAGATTGCCTTCGGCGTCGGCCGGGGCGATGTGGGTGATGGGCGCCACTGCGGCGATCAGTGCCTTCTGGAACTCGGCCTGCGGATCTTCACTGTTGCCGATCACGTAGAAGCCATCGGGAATGGTGTCGCGCTCGAACGGCTTGCCGTCGCGGGCGCAGCGCGCCGGATCGAACTCGTTCAGGTCGCTGTCGGTGGTCTCGTGCAGGTCCAGATGCACCAGCAGGTTCGGCTTGCGCTCGGCCACCCAGCGCATCAGCGCGGCGGCTTCCTCGATCTGGCCGCCGTCACGGAAGCTGCGGTTCGGGTCGATCGCATCCGGGTTCCAGCGCTGGATGCGCTCGTAGCCCCACGGGCTGACGCAGGGCGCGACGATCAGGTTCATCCGGGCCAGGTAACGCTCGGCCTGCTGCTCCAGGAACTGCAGGGCGCCGTGCACGCCGCTGGTTTCGTAGCCATGCACGCCGCCGGTGATCAGCGCGGTCGGCAGCGCCGGGTTCCAGTCGTGGTTGACCACGGCGAACAGCGGGTAATGGTCCGGTGCATAGTCCAGCTGGCCGTACTGGATCACGTCGAAAACGCTGTCGTCCAGGCGCTCAAGGGCGGCCACCACGTCATCATGGTAGCTGCGCTGGCGCTGCTGGCGGGCCCGCCACTGTGCGCGTTCCGCGTCGCCCCAGGGCTGTCCGGGGGTGCCGATCGGGTAGAACTGCGCAACAGTCATGGGGGTACTCCAAGGATCGAACGGGTGGATGCAGCCGGACATTCTAAGCCTTGTCGCGCCTGCGGGTACCGCCCCCCAGGCCCCGCCTTCATCCAGCCGGGGTCATCTGGTTGTAAAATCAACGGTTTTTGGCCCCTCACCCCTTGATGGCGAACGCAGCGCAGCCGGTCCTGGGTGGACCGGAGTTCCTCCGCCTGCTCGCCCGTCTCAGCGACGGCGCGATGCCGGCCAGCAGTCCCGCCCTGACCGATCGCCTCGGCCAGTGGGTGGACTGGAGCCGTGCCGTGGCCCTGTCCGGGGCGCTCGGAGGACGCCTGCCCGAGCCCGGTGAAGCCGTCGAAGCGGTCGAGGATGTGCTGGCCGACTGCGCCCAGGCGCACGCCAGCCTGCGCGCCTCGATCAGTGAGGACGCCGAGGCCGAGCGCCTGCTGGACCTGGCCGAGGCCGCTGCCGCACCCAACTTCGCCTCGCTGCGCCAGCGCTACCGGGTGTTGCAGCAGGCCATCCAGACCGCCACCGGGCGCCTGCGCGGCCGCCTGCGCGACCAGCTGGTACAGGTCTCGCCGGAGCTGGCGCGGCTGGCCGAGGTCGATGCAGTGATGGAACAGACCCTCACCCCGCGCGAGCACAGCCTGCTGGCCACGGCGCCGGCAGTGCTCGGCGCCCGTTTTGACCGCGTGCACGGCCAGCCTGGCTGGCGCGCGGCCTTCCGCCACGACATGCGCACCCTGCTGCTCGCCGAGCTGCAGCTGCGCTTCCACCCGATCGAAGGGCTGCAAGACGCCCTGCGCTCCCACTGACCGGAACACCATGTCCAGAACTGCTTTCCATGTCGTTGTTTTCCTTGTCGGCCTGCTGGCCGTGTGCTGGATCGGCATTGGCTATGTTTCGGTGCATCCGCTGGGTGCAGCGGTGGCGGCGATCATCGCGGCCTGCTACATCGCCGGTGGCGTGGAGCTGTACCGCTACCGCCAGGCCAGCAACGGCCTGCGCAGCGCACTGAACGACCTGTCCAGCGCGAAGGAGAGCCTCGCTCCCTGGCTGGAGCGCGTACCGGTAGGCCTGCGCAACGCCGTGCGCCTGCGCGTGGAAGGCGAGCGTACCGCCCTGCCCGCTCCGGTGCTGACCCCTTACCTGGTCGGCCTGCTGGTGCTGCTGGGCATGCTCGGCACCCTGCTGGGCATGATGGACACGCTGCGTGGCACCGGACTGGCCCTGCAGAGCGCGACCGACATGGCCGCGATCCGCGGCTCGCTGGCCTCGCCGGTGCAGGGTCTGGCGGTGGCATTCGGCACCTCGATCGCCGGTGTGGCCAGCTCGGCCATGCTCGGCCTGCTGGCGGCGCTGCTGCGTCGTGACCGCCTGCAGGCCGTGCAGCAGCTGGACCGCGCTATTGCCGGCGACCTGCACCCGTATTCGCAGGCCTGGCAGCGCGCCGAATCGCTGCGCCTGCTGCAGGCACAGTCCACCGCCCTGCCTGCCCTGGTCGACCGTCTGCAGGCGATGACCAGCACCTTTGAACAGCACAGCGCGGCCGCCAATGAGCGTCTGCTGGCCGGCCAGGCAGAATTCCTGACCCAGAGCCAAGCGCTGCAGGAACGCCTGGCCCTGTCGCTGCAGCAGTCGCTGCGCGAAGGTGCCGAAGCCAGTGCCGCGGCCATCGGTGGCGCGCTGCAGCCGATGGCTGAAACCACCCTGGTCGGTCTGGCTCACCATGGCGAAGCGTTGCATGCCCGTGTCGAGCGGGCCGTGCAACAGCAGCTGGCCGGCCTGAGCGACGGTTTCGAACGCAGCCGCATGGCAACCGAGTCCAGCTGGGCCAAGGTCCTGGGCGAGCAGACACAGGCACAGCAGTCGCTGGTCAGCGAACTGCGCCAGCACCTGCAAGCCTTCAGCGAGAACCAAGGCACGCATGCCGAAGCGCTGGTCGCGCGCATCGGCGAGCGCCTGCAGGCCGATGCACAGGGCAATGCAGAGGCCTTGCGTGCCGCCGCCGAGCAGCAGCAGGCCCTGAACGCCGCGCTGGTCGAGCGCCAGCAGCAGGCGCTGCTCGCAGCCGGCCAGCAGCTGGACGAGCACGCGCAGGCGTTGCTGCAGGCACTGGCCCAGCACCACAGCGCCAGCCAGTCCCTGCTGCAGGACCACGAGCAGCAGCGCTCGCAGGAGTGGCAGGCCGCGCAGGCCGCCGTCGCCACCGCGCACGCCGAGCTGCAGGCCAGCCTGGACAGCCGCGAACAGCAGCGCCAGGCGCGCTGGGATGCGGTCAGTGCCGAACTGCAGCAGGCCCACGCCACCCTGCAGGCACAGCTGCAGGCCGGCGACGAACAGCGCCTGCAGCGCTGGAGCGATACCTTGCAGCATGTGTCCACCGAGCTGGCCGCGCGCCTGCAGGCCAACGGCGAACGCCTGGCCGCGCAGCAGCAGCAGGTCTGCGACACGCTGGCGGCCACCGCACAGCAGATCGGCGAGAACGGTCGCGCGCAGGCCAGTGCCACGCTGGCCGAGGTGGCTACCCTGCTGCAGACCGCCGCGGCCGCGCCGAAGGCTGCCGCCGACGTCATCAACGAGCTGCGCAGCACGCTGTCCGAGAGCCTGGTGCGCGACAACGCAATGCTGGAAGAACGCGGCCGCCTGCTGGCCACCGTGCAGACTCTGCTCGATGCGGTCAACCATGCGTCGCACGAACAGCGCACCGCCGTGGACGCGCTGGTCGGTGGCTCGGCCGAGTTGCTGGAACGCGTGGGCAACCGCTTCACCGACCATATCGCTGCCGAGACCGGCAAGCTGGACGGCATCGCTGCCGCGCTCAACGGCAGCGCTGCCGAAGTGGGCCAGCTGGCCGGCACCTTCGGCGAAGCCGTCGCGCAGTTCGGCGCCGCCGCCACCGCGTTGTCCGGCCGCCTGGAAGAGATCGGTGGCGCCCTGGATGCCTCGCTGGCCCGCAGCGATGAACAGCTGGCCTACTACGTGGCGCAGGCGCGCGAAGTGGTCGATCTCAGCCTGCTGTCGCAGAAACAGGTAATGGAAGAACTGCAGCAGCTGGCCGCGCGCCGCGGCAAGGCCGGCAGCGCATGAGCGACGAGCTGGAGGTCGACGGCGGTTCGCACGCCCCGATCTGGGCCGCCTTCGGCGACCTGATGTCGGTACTGCTGGGCGCGTTCGTGCTGATCCTGGTCGGCGTGGTCGCGGTGCAGCTGGAGCTGTCGCAGCGGCTGGACCAGGAAGTAAAACAGCGCCAGGCCGAAGCCAAGCGCCTGCAGACGCTGGAACAGGCGCTGGCTGGACCGCTGGCCGCCGGCCGCGTGACGCTGGTGGATGGCCGCATCGGCATCAGCGGCAGCGTGCTGTTCGCGCTGAACTCCGACCAGCTGCAACCCGAAGGCCAGGAGCTGCTGCGCAGCCTGGCCGCGCCGCTGGCCGCCTACCTGGGCAGCCGCGAGGAAATCCTGATGGTGAGCGGCTTCACCGATGACGCGCCGGTACGCGAAGGCAACCGTCGTTTCGCCGACAACTGGGAGCTGTCCGCGCAGCGCTCGCTGACCGTGACGCGTACGCTCATCGCCGATGGCGTACCGGCTGACGCCGTGTTCGCCGCCGCATTCGGCAGCGAGCAGCCGGTCAGTTCCAATGCCAATGAGGAAGGCCGAGCGCGCAACCGTCGCGTCGAGATCGCGCCGATTCCCAAGCCCAAGGCCGCGGATGCCAAGTAAGCTGCCAGCGCTGGAGGGCCTGCGCGCACTGGTGCGTGATCTTGATGCGCGGTCGCGCTCGCTGCCGCATTACCCGCAGGTGCCGATGCTGCAGCAGGTGCAGCGCGAGTGGTCGGAGCTGCGCAGCGAACTGCAGGTGCGCCGCTCGCTGCGCGCCGAAGCCCCGGCCGATGGCGGCCCGCTGAACTCGGCGGTGCTGGTGCAACGCATGCTCGACACGATGCAGGCCACCAGCCCCGGCTACCTGCGCCACTTCATCGACTATGTGGACACGTTGTCCTGGCTGCAGGCGCTGCAGGATGGTGCCGCCAGCGGTGCAGATACCGCGAAGCCGAAGCGGACACGCAAGCCGCGCTGAACACCAATT
>NZ_JAOBZT010000140.1:0-3167 GCF_029839005.1 Stenotrophomonas sp. GD03958
CGCCCCGGCCGTTACATGGGCGTGTGACCGTTCAACGGGGTTACCGGCCAGCGGCCGGCACTACCTTCAATCCACGTGGAAGGCGAGGGTGGCGGCAACCGCCTGCTGCCATCCCGCATACAGCTTCTCGCGCCGGGCCACGTCTATCTGTGGCTCGAAGCGCCGGTCCAGGCCCCACTGCGCGGCGATCTGTTCGCGGCTGGACCAGAACCCGACGGCCAGGCCGGCCAGATAGGCCGCACCGAGCGCGGTGGTTTCGGTCAACCGCGGCCGCAGCAGCGGCACACCGAGGATGTCTGCCTGGAAGCTGGCCAGGAAGTCGTTGCCGATCGCACCGCCATCGGCGCGCAGTTCGGTCAGCGCGATACCGGCATCGGACTGCATTGCATCGAGCACGTCGCGGGTCTGGTAGGCCATCGCTTCCAGCGCGGCGCGCACGAAGTGCGCCTTGCGCGTGCCACGGGTCAATCCAAACATCGCACCGCGCACATCACTGCGCCAATAGGGCGCACCCAGGCCGACAAACGCCGGCACCAGGTAGGCGCCGCCACTGTCGGGTACCTGTGCGGCCAGCGCTTGGCTGTCACCGGCGCGTTCGATCATGCGCAGCCCATCGCGCAGCCACTGCACGACAGAACCGGCGACGAAGATCGACCCCTCCAGCGCATATTCGACGCGCCCGTCCAGTCCCCAGGCGATGGTGGTCAGCAGGCCGTTGCGCGAGCGTACCGCCTGCGTGCCGGTGTGCATCAGCATGAAGCAACCGGTGCCGTAGGTGTTCTTGACCATGCCCGGCTGGAAGCAGGCCTGGCCGAACAGCGCCGCCTGCTGGTCACCGGCGATGCCGGCGATCGGGATCGGGTGGTCGAAGAAGAACTGCGGCCGGGTGTGTGCGTACACCGCACTGGAGTCGCGCACCTGCGGCAGCATCGCGCGCGGGATGTCCAGCAGCGCCAGCAGGTCTTCATCCCAGTCCAGCGTGTGGATGTTGAACAGCAGGGTGCGCGCGGCATTGCTGTAATCGGTCACGTGCGCCTGGCCACCGCTGAGGTTCCACACCAGCCAGCTGTCGATGGTGCCGAACAGGAGCTCGCCACGCTCGGCGCGCTGCTGCGCACCTTCCACGTGGTCGAGGATCCAGCGCACCTTGGTCGCGGAGAAATAGGCGTCGATCAGCAGGCCGGTCCGCTCGCGGACCAGCGCTTCATGCCCGTCGGACTTCAGCCGCTCGCAGATGGCGTGGCTCTGCCGCGATTGCCAGACGATCGCATTATGGATGGGCTGGCCGCTGGCGCGGTCCCAGACCACGGTGGTTTCGCGCTGGTTGGTGATGCCCAGCGCAGCAATATGGCGCGGATCGATCTGTTCGCGGCTGAGCAGTTCGGTCAGCGTGGCGTAGACGCTGGTAAGGATCTCGCGCGGGTCATGCTCGACCCAGCCGGGCTGGGGGAAGATCTGTGCGAATTCGCGCTGTGCACTGCCGACGATGTCGCCGGCACGGTCGAACAGGATCGCGCGCGAACTGGTGGTGCCCTGGTCGATGGCCAGCACGTAGCGGGGCGTCATGCAGCGTCTCCGGTAGAGCGGTCGGGGTAAGGTACCTCAGCTTCCTGCAGAGCCGGGCCATGCTCGGCTGCGTTGTGCGGATGCAACCGAGCATGGCCCGGCTCTACACGCTGGCTTGCCCCATCCACGCCTGCAGCCGCGCCACCTGCGCCGCATCCAGCCGCAACCCCAGCTTGCTCCGCCGCCACAGCACGTCCTCGGCATCCGAGGCCCATTCGTGCTCACGCAGGAAAGCGACTTCCCGCGCGTGCAGGCCGCCCCCAAAGTCCTCGCCAAGATCGTTCACACCCTGCAGGCCATGCAGCAGCTCCGCGCTGCGGCTGCCGTAGGCGTCGGACCAGCGGCGTGCGATTTCCTCGGGCAACCACGGTGCCAGCAACTGCAGGCGCGAGCATGCCTGCGTGGCGTCGCCCCAGTCGCTGCCAGGCAGCGGGTCTCCGCCTACCGTCCACGCCGGGCCCATCTGCGGCAGCGCCGGCCGCAGCAGCTCCAGCGCTTCCTCGGCCAGCACCCTGTAGGTGGTGAGCTTGCCTCCCAGCACGTGCAGCGCCGGTGCCGGGTGGGACTGCAACTGCAGGCGGTAATCACGGCTGAGTCGTGCCGCACGCGGATCGGGATCGGCCAGCAACGGGCGTACGCCAGCGAACCGCCAGACCACGTCCTCCGCTGCGATGGGATCACGCAGGTAGCGATTGGCCGCATCACACAGGTACGTCACCTCCGCAGGGAGCACGCTGCAGCGCGCCGGGTCACCGCGATAGTCGGTGTCGGTGGTGCCGACCAGCAGGTGGTCGTAGGCGAAGGGCAGAAGGAACACCACGCGCCCATCGGGCTGCTGCAGCAGGCAGGCGCTGTCGCTGGGCCAGGGGCGGCGCAGCACGATGTGGCTGCCCTGCACCAGGCGCAGCGCGGGGCCATCGCCGCGCCCCTGCATCTGTTCCAGCAGGCCGCCGGCCCACGGACCAGCCGCATTGGCAACGGCGCGCGCAGTCACCGGGTGCGGCTGGCCATCGGCGGATTCCAGAACGGCCTGCCATCGGCCCTGAACGGGGCGCAGGCTGATGCAGCGGCTGCGGACCCGCACCTGTGCGCCGCGCTGCGCGGCATCCAGGGCGTTGAGCAGCACCAGCCGCGCGTCATCGACCTGCGCATCGGCGTAGCTGAAGCCGATGCGCAGCGAGGGGGAGAGCCAGCGACCCAGCGGATCGCGTTGCAGGTCCAGTGCGTGCGATGCGGGAAACGCAGGGCTGCGCCGGCCCAGATGGTCGTACAGCCACAGTCCCGCGCGCAGCATCCAGCGCGGGCGCAGGTGCGGCTCCCAGGGCAGGACGAAACGCAGCGGATGGACCAGGTGAGGGGCTTGCCGGCGTACCGTCTCACGCTCACCCAGCGCTTTGCGCACCAGGCCGAATTCGCCCTGTTCGAGGTAGCGCAGGCCGCCGTGGACCAGTTTGCTGCTGGCACTGGAGGTATGCGCGGCCAGGTCATGCTGTTCGCACAGCAGGACGCGCAGTCCGCGTCCGCTGGCATCACGGGCGATGCCGGCGCCGTTGATGCCGCCACCGATCACCAGCAGGTCGACTTCCTCCATCGCGCCTTCG
>NZ_JAOBZT010000141.1:0-3143 GCF_029839005.1 Stenotrophomonas sp. GD03958
GCCATCCCACGGAATGCACGCTGTTGCTGTTGCTGTTGCTCCGGCTCTTGCTCTCGCTTCGGCGGGTGCAGGGCGCAGCCCTGCCGAACCCCCTCAAATGTCTGTGGGAGCCAGTCCGTACTGCTCGGCGAAGCGCTTGCTGAAACTCGCCGCAGACCGGTAGCCCGCGCGCGCGGCCACGGTCTTCAACGGCAGGTCGGTGGTGTAGAGCAGCTGCATGCCATGCGCCAGCCGGGCCTCGGTGAGCAGCTGGCGCAGGCTGGTGTCCTCGGCCGCCAGGCGACGGCGCAGGGTCGCGCCGCTCAGCGCGAACAGCGCTTCCACATCACGCGATTGCCAGTCGCGGGCCGGTTCGGCGGCGATGCGGTCGCGGATCTGTTCGCCCAGGCTCGGCGCCTGCGGCAGCAGCAGGTTGCCGTGGCCCTGCCGGCACAGGGTCAGTACCAACGAGGCCAGGGCCAGCCGCGCTTCGCTGTAACGGCCGTCCTGCAGCGATTGCCGCCACTGGCGCAGCACCGCGCCATGATCGATCAACGGCAGTCGCGCCATCGCATGACCAGCGGCGGGAAGCTCCCCGCTCCACAGCGTGCGTGCGGCCGCCAGCACTTCGGCACACAGCGGCACGATGGCGCTGAGGTAGCGGCCACTGCGTGGGTCGGGGGTGTTGACTACATCGATGCGGCAGCGCTGGGTCAGCAGCAGGATGTCGCCGGGGATGAACTCCAGCGACTGGTGCGCGGTACGCACCTGCTTGCGGCCTTCCAGCAGGATCGCGAACTGCGGTTGCGGAATCTCCACCGAGCTGGCGCCATGTTCGCGCCGAGCGGTGATGCACGCATAACCTTCGGCGCGTGCGCAGCCGGCCAGACTGGCCATCTCGGCCAGCAGTGCGTTAACTGGCGGCAGCATGCCGGTCATGTCACCTGGGCGCCGAACAGGCGACCGACGCCTGCAGCGGCGGCCATTGCCAGCGCACCCCAGAACATCACCCGCATTGCGCCGCGCACCGGCGGTGCGCCGCCGGCCTGGGCTGCCACCGCGCCGGTCAGGCACAGGCCGAGCAGGGTACTGGCCGTGGTCATCAGTGCGACCTTTTCGACCGGTGCGAGCAGGGCGGTCAGCACTGGCAGCGCCGCACCGCAGGTGAACGCACCGGCCGAGGCCAGCGCTGCCTGCAGCGGGCGGGCGCGCAGGGTATCGGTGATGCCCAGTTCGTCGCGCGCATGCGCGCCCAGCGCATCGTGGGCGGTGAGCTGTTCGGCTACCTGCCGGGCCAATGCAGGTTCCAGGCCACGGTGGCGGTAGATCGCGGCCAGCTCCTCCAGTTCGCTGTGCGGATCGTCGCGCAGCTCGCGCTTTTCCATTGCCAGGTCGGCCGCTTCGGTGTCGGCCTGGGTCTGCACCGAGACATATTCGCCCGCCGCCATCGACATCGCGCCAGCCACGGTACCTGCCACGCCGGTGGCCAGGATGGTCGCAGCCGAGGCGCCGCTGGCGGCCACGCCGACCACCAGGCCAGCCACCGAGACGATGCCATCGTTGGCGCCCAGCACGGCGGCTCGCAGCCAGCCGACGCGCTCGGAGCGATGCAGTTCGGGGTGTCGTGAATGGCGGCTCATGACGTTGAGTGTACGAGGGTCAAGAGGGCGTCGGTAGGATGCTGAAACCCGTCACCGTCGCATGACGCAACGGGGTGCCACGCTATAGTGCGCCCTTGCGATGGAAGGCCGCGAGCCCCACATCCCCCGCCACCGTCCAGCGAGCCTTTCCCTTGTCGAGCCCCAGCCACGTCGCCGATACCCCCATTACCGACCGCTCGCAGCTGGTGGAGGTGATCGCCTCCGGCGAGAAGCCCCGCGCGCAGTGGCGCATCGGCACCGAGCACGAGAAGTTCGGGTTCCGCCTGGATGACCTGCGCCCCCCGACCTTCGAGGGCGAGCGGGGCATCGAAGCACTGCTCAACGGCCTGGTCCGCTTCGGCTGGGAGCCGGTGCAGGAGAACGGCAACACGATCGCGCTGCTGCGCGACGGTGCCTCGGTGACGCTGGAACCGGCTGGCCAGCTGGAGCTGTCCGGTGCGGCGCTGGAGACCATCCACCAGACCTGCGTGGAGACCGGCACCCACCTCAATGAAGTGGCGCAGGTGGCCGGCGAACTGCAGCTGGGTTTCCTCGGCATGGGCTTCCAGCCGAAGTGGAAGCGCGATGAAATGCCCTGGATGCCGAAGGGGCGCTACAAGATCATGCGCTCGTACATGCCCAAGGTCGGTTCGCTGGGCCTGGACATGATGACCCGCACCTGCACGGTGCAGGTGAACCTGGACTACGCCACCGAAGCGGACATGGTGAAGAAGTTCCGCGTGTCGCTGGCGCTGCAGCCGATCGCCACCGCGCTGTTCGCCGATTCGCCGTTCACCGAAGGCAAGCCGAACGGCTACCTGAGCTACCGCTCGCACATCTGGACCGACACCGACGCTGACCGCACCGGCATGCTCGACTTCGTGTTCGAGGATGGCTTTGGTTACGAGCGCTATGTCGACTACCTGCTCGACGTGCCGATGTATTTCTCCTACCGCGATGGCATCTACCACGACGCCAGCGGGCAGAGCTTCCGCGATTTCATGCAGGCCAGGCTGCCGGTGCTGCCGGGTGCGCTGCCGACGCTGCGCGACTGGTCGGACCACATGACCACCGCGTTCCCGGAAGTGCGCCTGAAGAAGTACCTGGAAATGCGTGGTGCCGATGGTGGCCCGTGGAGCCGCCTGTGTGCGCTGCCGGCATTCTGGGTGGGCCTGTTGTATGACGACACCGCACTGGATGCCGCCTGGGACCTGGTGCGTGACTTCACCCTGGCCGAGCGCCATGCGCTGCGTGACGGCGTGCCGAAGCATGCGATGAACCTGCCGTTCCGCAATGGCACCGTGCGTGACCTCGCCGGCGAGGCGGTCAAGATCTCGGTGGAAGGCCTCAAGCGTCGCGCCGCACGCAATGCCGATGGCCAGGACGAGAGCAAGTTCCTGGACGTGCTGCAGGAGATCGTCGAATCCGGCCTGACCCCGGCCGAGCGCAAGCTGGCGCTGTTCCATGGCCGCTGGCACGGCGACGTCGATCCGGTGTTCCGAGAATTCGCGTACTGAGTGGATT
>NZ_JAOBZT010000142.1:0-3010 GCF_029839005.1 Stenotrophomonas sp. GD03958
TCTCCGTCCGGTAGTGCCGGCCGTTCTCCGTCCGGTAGTGCCGGCCGCTGGCCGGCAAGCGCTCAGCGGCCCAGATGCCGGTATACCGCGTGCCCGATCTGGAACAGGCTGATGCCCAGCACCAGCACGCCCACGGCCACCAGCACCCAGCGTTCCTTCACCCGCTTGACCAGGATCGCCGCCACCGGCGCGGCCATCATGCCGCCGATCAGCAGGCCGGCTACGATCTGCAGGTGCTGTACCCCCATCGACAGCAGGAAGGTTGCTGACACCGTCAACGTGACCACGAACTCGGCTGCGTTGACCGTACCGATGGTGGTGCGCGCCTGGCCGCCGCGGGCGAGCAGGGTGGACGTGGCGATGGGCCCCCAGCCACCGCCGCCGCTGGCGTCGAGCAGGCCGGCGAAGAAGCCCAGCACCGGCACCCGGCGGATCTCGCCCTTGGGCATCCAGCGCCCAGCGGCGCGGGCCAGGATGATGATCGCCAGCACCAGCAGGTACAGGTAGATCAGTGGCCGGATGATCTCGCCCGGGAGCTGCGTGAGCACGTACGCGCCCAGGGCGCCGCCCACTGCGCCGGGCAGGGCCAGGCGCAGGAACAGGCGTTTATCGACATTGCCGGCGGCGAGGTGCGACACCCCCGAGGCGCCCGTGGTGAACACTTCAGCGGTGTGGATGCTGGCGCTGACCTGCGCCGGCGGCAGGCCCATGCTCAGCATCACCGACGAGGACACCAGGCCGAACGCCATGCCCAGCGCGCCGTCGACCAGCTGTGCGCCCAGGCCGATGAGGATGAACCACCAGAATTCGCTGCTCAGCTCCATGCACCGAGCCTAGCGCGCCAGGGAGTGGGGACCAAGGTCCGCACCCACCGGGTGCTCAACGGTCAACGGGTGCCGTACAGCACCACGGTCTTGCCGCGGGCATGCAGCAGGCCGTCGGTCTGCAGTTTCTTCAGCACGCGGCCGGCCATCTCGCGCGAGCAGCCGACCAGGCGCGCCAGCTCCTGGCGCGATACACGCAGCTGGCTGCCCTGCGGATGGCTCATCGCCTCCGGCTCCTGCGCCAGGTCGTGCAGGGTGCGCACGATTCGGTCGGTCACGTCCAGGAATGCCAGACGGCTGGCCTTGCGGCTGGTGTCGAGCAGGCGCTTGGAAATCTGCTGGCCCAGCGCATACAGCAGGCGCGGGGCATCGGCCGACAGCGGGCCGAGGAACAGCTGATGCAGGCGCTCGTAGCTGATTTCAGCCAGCTCGCAGGCGGTGCGGGTCCGCAGGATCACCTCGCGGCGGTCCGATTCGACGAACAGGCCCATCTCGCCGACGAATTCGCCGGCACCGAAGTAGCCCAGCACCAGCTCGCGATCATCATCTTCCTCGGCCATGATCGAAACCGAGCCGCTGATGACGTAATACAGGGTTCCCGCCGGGTCCCCGGGCCGGAAGACGTCGGTACGGGTAGGGTATCGCCGCCTGTGGCTGTGCGCCAGGAAACGATCGATTGTGGCGATATCCAGGGCCAGTGGACTGCTAGCTAGGCGCACGGTTGACACGATAGGAGCGCTCCCTCTGCGCATGAACGGATTCACGGGGTCGATAGCGGAGCTTAACCAGCGCAATTGTTAAGGGCAAACAGTGTGCCAGATGTGAGCGCTCTTCACGTTCCCCCCGGGGGCAGTTTGCCCCATAATTCCCCCTTTCCCTTCTTACACAGGAATCGACCGCCGTGGTCAAGCCGTTGCCTCGCCTGAGGCTGCAGGGTTTCAACAACCTCACCAAGGCGCTGAGCTTCAACATCTATGACGTGTGTTACGCGCGCACCGAAGAGGAGCGTCAGCGTTACATTGAATACATCGATGAAGAGTACAACGCCGACAGGCTGACTCAGATCTTGACCGATGTCGCCGAGATCATCGGCGCCAACATCCTGAACGTGGCCCGCCAGGACTACGACCCGCAGGGTGCCTCGGTGACCATCCTGATCTCCGAAGAACCGGTGATCGACAAGAAGCTGGCCGGCAAGGAGCTGATCTCCGACGCCGTGGTCGCGCACATGGACAAGAGCCACATCACGGTCCATACCTACCCGGAGACCCATCCGCAGGAAGGTATCGCGACGTTCCGCGCGGACATCGACGTGGCCACCTGTGGCGTCATTTCCCCGCTGAAGGCCCTGAACTACCTGATCGAGAGCCTGGAATCGGACATCGTGATCATGGACTACCGCGTCCGTGGCTTCACCCGTGATGTGAAGGGCAAGAAGCACTTCATCGACCACAAGATCAACTCGATCCAGAACTTCCTGGCCAAGAACATCAAGTCGCGTTACGAGATGTTCGACGTCAACGTCTACCAGGAGAACATCTTCCACACGAAGATGCACCTGAAGGACTTCGACCTGGACCAGTACCTGTTCGAGGAAAAGGCCAGGAACCTGTCGTTCAAGGAGCGCATGAAGATCGAGGCGCTGCTCAAGCGCGAGATCGAAGAGTTGTTCCACGGCCGGAACCTGTCCGAGTAAGCCCCATGTGCGATGCCCGCAGGCATCGCCACCCAGGCGGGACGACCCGCCCCGTGGAACTGGCGTCGCACGCGCGATTGGCTCCATGGTGATGTACCGACCCACGGCCCGGTGTGAAAACACCGGGCCGTTTCGTTTTTTCCCCAAAAGGTAAGGAGCCCCCACCCATGCCCTGGATCTACCTGCTGCTGGCCGGCCTGTTCGAGATCGGTTTCGCCCTCGGAATGAAGTACTCGGAAGGCTTCAGCAAACCCTTGCCCACCGTTGCTACGGTGGTGTCCGCCCTGATCAGCCTGTACCTGATGAGCCAGGCGATGAAGAGCATCCCGGTCGGCACGGCCTATGCGATCTGGACCGGCATCGGTGCCATGGGCGTGGCGGTGCTGGGCATCTACCTGTTCAACGACAGCGCATCGCCGGCGCGCCTGGCCTGCGTGGGCCTGATCGTGGCCGGCGTGATCGGCCTGAAGCTGGTCTCGCCGAACTGATT
>NZ_JAOBZT010000143.1:0-2001 GCF_029839005.1 Stenotrophomonas sp. GD03958
AGAGCGAATCAAATTGAAATTGAAGGGCCTGAGCCCGGTACAGTACCGGGAGCAGACCCAACAGGCCCAATCGGCCGCCTGACCCCTGTCCAAGTCTCGGGGGTCACTTCAAGGACGGGTTTACGGCGTGTCCTGCCTGCCCACCCCGGCCCAGCCACTTACTGACAATCCAGCGCCGACCAACCGCTGTTGCTGTTGCTGTTGCTGTTGCCGTTGCTGTTGCCGTTGCTTCAGAAGCCTGCCGCAGGCAGCGCCGCAGCCGCCGCTGCAAGGAAACCTGAATACGTTCCGACACCGCACCTCAATCCCCCGCCCCAGCGGCCGATAACGGGGTTGTCACCGCTTGTCCCGCCGTGACCGGCTCGGCGCCGCCCGCCCGTTTCGACCTGGTCCTGCTCGATGAATCTCCTGCATCGCTGGCAACACTACTTCAGCAATCTCTCCGTCCGGCGCAAGCTCAACCTGCTGACGCTGCTCATCGCGCTCGGCGTGATCGCGCTGTCGGTGATCGCCGCCCGCATGCAGTACCTGGACCTCACCGAGACCCGCAAGACCGCGCTGAAGACCCAGGTCGAACTCAGCTACGGCATCCTCCAGCACTACCACCGTCTGGCCGGCACCGGCGAACTCAGCGAGGACGCCGCGAAGAGCGCCGCGTTGCAGGCCCTGGAAGTGATGCGCGCCGAGAACGATACGTACTACTTCAACATCTACGACACCGGCTACCGCCTGCTGATGCACCCGTTCCGCAAGGACCTGGTCGGCAAGGACATGAAGGACTTCCGCACCGACGACGGCGTGCGCATCTATTACGACCAGGTCGAAGCGGCCAAGGCCGGCGGTGGCTTCGTCAACTATCGATGGGCCAAGCCGGGCAGCAAGGGCGAGGTCGAGAAGGTCGCCTACGCCGGCCTGTTCGCGCCGTGGAACTGGGTGGTCAGCAGCGGCGTCTACATGGACGACGTGCAGCGGCAGGCGCTGGTGTTCACCGCCATCATGGCGATCTCCGGTGGTGTACTGGTGCTGATCGTGCTGGCCCTGAGCTGGGTCATCGGCAACCGTATCGCGCGCCCGCTGAGGCAGGCTACCGCCGTCGCCGAAGGCATCGCCAATGGCAAGCTGGACAGCCATATCGGCCCGCAGCCGCATGACGAACCCGGTCGCCTGCTGGAGGCCATGTCCGGCATGCAGCAGCAGCTGCATGCGGTCATCGGCGGCCAGCGCGAAATGGCCCGCCGTCACGATGCCGGCGAACTGAGTTACCGCATCGACGCCAGTGTCTTCCCCGGCGAGTACGGGCTGATGGTGCACGAGACCAACGCCCTGGTCGGCAGCCACGTGCAGACCCTGCACGATGTGCTGGACGTGGTGCAGCAGTACGCGGTCGGCGACCTCAGCCGCGACATCGCGCGCTACCCCGGCGAAAAGGCCGCAATGACCACCACCGTCGACACGGTCAAGGCCAACCTCGGCCGCATCAATGCCGAGATCAAGCAGCTGGCCAGTGCCGCTGCCGCGGGCGACTTCAGCCGCCGTGGCGACGCGCAGCGCTTCGATCACGATTTCCGTCTCATGCTGGAAAACCTCAACTCGATGATGGCGGTCAGCGATGACAACCTCGGCAAGCTCTCGCAGCTGCTGTCGGCCATCGCCGAAGGTGACCTGACCGCGCGCATGCACGGCGACTACCAGGGCGTGTTCGCACGGATGCGCGACGATGCCAACACCACCGTCGCACAGCTGACCCAGATCGTCGGCCAGATCCAGGCCAGCGCTTCGAGCATCACGCTCGCCGCCGGCGAGATCGCCTCCGGCAACAGTGATCTGTCACGCCGCACCGAGCAGCAGGCCGCCAACCTGGAAGAAACCGCAGCCTCAATGGAGGAACTGACCTCCACCGTGCGCCAGAATGCCGAACACGCCCGCCAGGCCAACCAGCTCGCCATCGGCGCGCAGTCTGTTGCCTCCCAGGGCGGCAGCGTGGTCGGCCAGGTGGTCAGT
>NZ_JAOBZT010000144.1:0-1325 GCF_029839005.1 Stenotrophomonas sp. GD03958
ACGGGGCATGTGACGGACTCCGGGACCGGGCTGAGTTACATGCAGCAGCGGTACTATGATGTGGAGACTGGGGCATTTCTATCCGCCGATCCAATAGCTTCATCAGTGGCTGCTTTTGGGCGCTACGCGTATGCGCTGGGGAACCCGTATCGGTTCCTTGATCCGGATGGAAGGCAGCCCAAGGATGCTCGGCAGGCTATTACTGGGAGCAAAATATAAAACAATGGCATTGCGGCCGGGGTAAGAGTGGCGGCAATCGGAGGGGCTCTCCCGTCTGGCTTTACAAAGGAAAATGCACAGGCTCGATATGATGCCATGAAGGGTGTTGTTGATGCTACGAAGGTAAAGATGGAGTCAATTCCGAACGCGAATTCAGACAACGCTGCCAAGATTTTTTCAAAGGTTTATCAGAAGTACTCTGTTAGATTCGGATGGGAAGTGAGTGCGGAAATCGTGATGAAGAATAGCGGTGCCTTTCACCTTTCCGATATTGGGATATCCAGTCAGGTTCGTGACGTGGACTGGCTGGGTGGGACTGCCGGTAGGCCTCTCGTAGGGGGATCAATATCCACACGCATCCAGCATTGGACGGATACAATCGTGCCTACTCGCCATTCTCATATTGGGATGTTGAAACGTACAAGAAAACAAATTCGATTAATTACGTTTCGGATCCGTCGGGGGTCTATAGGCTGAACAAGGATGGTGTGTCGGAGGTTGTGAAATGAGAATAAATTATCAGCTTTTCGTGACCTTCTTCTTGGCGATTTCCGTGGTCGGTTGCGGTGATCAGGAAGGACGGCAGACGCCGCCCGCAAAGGATTGTGGGATCGGTCAGAATCCAGCTTGCCGAGTCGGCTTCCGGGCGCTGGCTGCGACCCCCCGTCTATTCGATGGGAAATCGATACGCGTGGAAGGCTATCTCGGAGTTAGTCGAGGGCTCTTTGTATTGAACTCCAGCAAGGAGCTGTTCGAAGCTGGAGTGACTGATGAGACCCAAGTTCGCATCAGGGGCCCAATAGATCTCCAGCGTGACGTTTTTAATCGGTATGCCTATTCGTGGGTATCAGTGACTGGGGAGTTCAGGCTTAGGAGGACGGACGGGTCGACGGATGATCTTCTTCTCGGCGAAATGCATGCCCCACTTGACGTTCAGTCGTTGAGAGTCCCAGGTCCGATTCCAAGAGCGACTTTCGGAGACGTGTCCGTTGATCTCGAAGATCTGAAGTGAGTTTCAAGTATCAATCGCGGCTCCCATGAAGCGGTTCGTGATAACAGGGATTTTTTGATGGTATCCGAGGCGGGTGCCGACAGGTCACTGCATA
>NZ_JAOBZT010000145.1:0-907 GCF_029839005.1 Stenotrophomonas sp. GD03958
TTCGCCAACACCCGGGCCGGCATAGCCAAGTGGCTCAGAACCTTGCCCCAGCGATGCCAGATCGGCATGGAAGCGACGGGGCGGTATTACGAGTTGTTGGCTCGGATGGCTGGCCAGGCAGGCCACGTTGTCTACGTAATCGATCCACGTCTGATCAAGAACTACGCCCGGGCGACGGGCTCGCGCGGCAAGACAGACGCCATGGACGCCCAAGCGATCGCCCGCTACGTGAAGAAGGAGAGTGATCGCCTGCGTGAATACGTACCGCGTACCGACGAGCAGCAGCAGATGCACGATTTGCTGCGTAAGCGGCGAGCGCTGGTGGAGACACGCGCCCGCCTAGAGCAATCCTTCGGGGTAAGCAAAAGTGACCCTGGGGAGCTGTCTGATCTGTTCTGCGCTCTGGCTGGGACGCTGTTGGAGCTGGAAAGCCAACTGCAACGCTTGGGCCGCGATGGAGAGCATGGCGCGCTCTACAAGCGCCTGCTGACCATCCCGGGTATCGGCCCTGCCGTGGCCTCTCACCTGATTTACTACATGACGCGCTGGCCCTTGGCCAACGCCAACGCATGGATCGCCTGCACCGGTCTGGATCCCCGGCCCAACGAATCTGGCGGCAGAACCGGACGGCGTCGGCTGTCCAAACAGGGCGCGCCGATGCTGCGCCAAATGCTCTATATGGCCGCGATGGGCCTCAAGCGGTGTCGCCGGGGGCAACCGCTCTACGACGAGCTGTCAAAACGCGGTCACCCCAGCACTGCCGTCTTCAATATTCTGGCAAGGAAACTGGCCAGGATCGCTTGGGGCGTGTTCAAGAGTGGCCGGGACTTCGATCCGGCCATGCTGAAGGTGGGTCAAGCCTGCTTCCAGCAGGCTTGACCGCGAACATAGGATCTCGACTCTACAA
>NZ_JAOBZT010000146.1:0-906 GCF_029839005.1 Stenotrophomonas sp. GD03958
GTCGCCAACACCCGGGCCGGGATAGCCAAGTGGCTCAAAACCTTGCCCCAGCGATGCCGGATTGGCATGGAAGCGACGGGACGGTACTACGAGTTGTTGGCTCGGATGGCTGGCCAGGCGGGCCACGTTGTCTATGTAATCGATCCACGGCTGATCAAGAACTACGCTCGGGCGACGGGCTCGCGCGGCAAGACAGATGCCATGGATGCCCAAGCGATCGCCCGCTATGTGAAGAAGGAGAGCGACCGCCTGCGTGAATACGTACCGCGTACTGACGAGCAGCAGCAGATGCACGATTTGCTGCGCAAGCGGCGAGCGCTGGTGGAGACGCGCGCGCGCTTGGAGCAATCCTTCGGGGTAAGCAAAAGTGACCCTGGGGAGCTGTCTGATCTGTTCTGCGCTCTGGCTGGGACGCTGTCCGAGCTGGAAAGCGAACTGCAGCGCTTGGGCCGCGATGGAGAGCATGGCGCGCTCTACAAGCGCCTGCTGACCATCCCGGGTATCGGCCCTGCCGTCGCGTCCCACCTGATTTACTACATGACGCGCTGGCCGTTGGCCAACGCCAACGCATGGATTGCCTGCACCGGCCTGGATCCCCGGCCCAACGAGTCTGGCGGCAGAACTGGACGACGTCGGCTGTCCAAACAGGGCGCACCGATGCTGCGCCAGATGCTCTACATGGCTGCAATGGGGCTCAAGCGGTGTCGCCGGGGGCAACCGCTCTACGACGAACTGTCAAAACGCGGTCACCCCAGCACCGCCGTCTTCAACATTCTGGCAAGGAAGCTGGCCAGGATCGCCTGGGGCGTGTTCAAAAGCGGCCGAGACTTCGATCCGGCCATGCTGAAGGTGGGTCAAGCCTGCTTCCAGCAGGCTTGACCACGAACATAGGATCTCGACTCTACA
>NZ_JAOBZT010000015.1:0-75957 GCF_029839005.1 Stenotrophomonas sp. GD03958
GTCCAAGTCTCGGGGGTCACTTCACCTTGGGGGCTTGGCCGCGGCATCCATGCCGCGGACACCCCGCAACCCGACACCGCCCCGCCCCTGACAGTTCCCCGATGACGGTGGGTCAGCTGCGGTTGCTGTAGGTGTCGACCTTGGTCGACACGCTTGATCCACGCCATGCGTGGATGCGAGCGAAGCGACCGGCGTTTGCTTTTGATTTTCTTTTTCTTCTCCGTGGCTGGACAGCACACGGAAACTGTCAGAGGTCGGGCGGGTGGGTGGCGCAGGGGCGTGAGCCGCATGGATGCGGCGATCGAGCTTACATGGGTGAGGGCGCTTTGCTTGCGAAGCACTGCTTCGCGAGCGACCGAACGCACAGCCGCCAGCGGCTGGGCTGGGCCCCGGAGGGGGACTTGCAGCGTCCCCTGCGCCACCCACCCGCCCGGCCAATCGCGGCTTTTGATCTTGCTTCTGCCTTCAGCGACCAACCCCACAGCCACGAGGGGCTGCGCCGTTGGCTGGAACAACGTGTTACCCATACGGGGCATGTACCCGTCACAGCTGCATGCGATGCTCACCACCTGATCCCTGCCAGCGAGAACGCCCGCATGACCACCATCATCGCCCCGCGCGTGCACGACATCGGCGGCCTCGAAGTCCGTCGCGCCGTCCCCACCCTGCAGGCGCGCAGCATCGGCTCGTTCGTGTTCGTCGACCAGATGGGCCCGGCACTCATGCACCCCGGCACCGCCATCGACGTGCGCCCGCATCCACATATCGGCCTGGCCACCGTGACCTACCTGTGGTCGGGCGCGATCGGCCACCGCGACACGCTGGGGTCGGACCAGGTGATCCGTCCCGGCGACGTCAACTGGATGACCGCTGGTCGCGGCATTGCCCATTCCGAGCGGACACCGCAACCGGACCGCGCCCACGACAACCCGATCCACGGCATGCAGACCTGGGTGGCGCTGCCGAAATCGCACGAGGAAATCGAACCGGCCTTCTACCACCATGCCGCGGCTACGCTGCCCGAGCAGCGCCGCAACGGTGCCTGGCTGCGGGTGATCGCCGGCCGCGCCTATGGCGAGGAATCGCCGGTGAAGGTGTTCGCCGATACCCTCAACGTGGCGATCGATCTCGACCCGGATGCGGAGATCGATATCGATGACGGCCACCGCGAGCGCGCGCTGTACATCCTCGAAGGCGACGCACAGCTGGATGGCGTGGACATCCCTGCACAGCATCTGGTGATTCCCGAGGCCGGCGCACGCGGCCGCCTGCGCGCGAAGACGCCGGTGAAGGCGATGCTGTTCGGTGGCGAGCCGCTGGATGGCCCGCGCCACCTCTGGTGGAACTTCGTATCCAGCTCGAAGGAGCGCATCGAGCAGGCCAAGCACGATTGGGAGGCCGGCCGATTCGGCACCATTCCGGGCGACGACAAGGAGTTCATTCCGCTGCCGCAGTATTGAACATCGCGTGTTGCACACATCCGAGGGTGTATCCCTGCACCCGGCGTTGACGCTACAGTCACCCGCTGATCACTGAAATGTGACATAAATCACACTTTCGCCCTCAAAGGAGTGCAACACATGAGCATGGGTAAACGCTTGTCCGCCGAATTCCTCGGCACGTTCTGGCTGGTGTTGGGCGGCTGTGGCAGCGCGGTGCTGGCCGCCAAGTTCGGTGGCGACGGCAATCCGCTGGGTATCGGGTTCCTCGGCGTCGCCCTGGCCTTTGGCCTGACCGTGGTGACCGGCGCCTATGCGTTCGGCCATATCTCCGGCGCGCACTTCAATCCGGCAGTCAGCGTCGGCCTGTGGGCCGGCGGCCGCTTCCCGACCAAGGACCTCGTGCCGTACATCATCGCCCAGGTGGCTGGCGGCCTGCTGGCCGGCTTCATCCTGCTGCAGATCGCGTCGGGGGCCAGCGGCTTCGCCAACGATGGCAGCCAGGCCGGTGCGTTCGCCAGCAATGGGTATGGCGCGCTGTCGCCTGGCGGTTACAGCGTGGCAGCGGCCTTCCTGTGCGAAGTGGTGCTGACCGCCGTGTTCCTGATCGTGATCATGGGCGCCACCCATGGCAAGGCGCCGGCTGGCTTTGCGCCACTGGCGATCGGCCTGTCGCTGACCCTGATCCACCTGATCAGCATCCCGGTCACCAACACCTCGGTGAACCCGGCCCGTTCCACCGCCGTGGCCTTCTTCGCCGGCAGCGGCGCAGTAAGCCAGTTGTGGCTGTTCTGGGTCGCCCCGCTGCTGGGCGGCGCGATCGGCGGCATCATCTACAAGTGGATCGGCAACGACCGCTGAGGCCTGTGCGCACCATTGCGGCCGACCATCGGCCGCAATGGTTACGTCTGCAACTTCGATTTGTGCGATCGCTCACGTTCCGTTAAGGTTGAGTTGACCGTCCGTGCACACGCCGGGCGGGGCGGCATCCGGGGATGGGATGCCACGGCCGCCAGTCCATCTGGTGGAGCCACACGACCGACCACCTTGGGGGATGCATGAAGTTCGCGCCTGTAGTGTTGTCGAGCCTGCTGTTCGCCGCGGCCCAGGCTGCCGCGCAGGCTCCCGCGGAATGTCCTTCGTTGCCGGCCAGCAGTGGCCTGCAGTGGCAGCAGCAGGTGTTGGCCGACCTTCTGGTCTGCCGCGCCAGCACCGGGGATGGACGCGAGGTACTGAGCCTGATGCTCAGCGCGCGTGACCCTGATATTCCGTTGAACCGGGCACTGCGCCAGGAAAAAGGCAGCTTCGGCGGTGAACCGCTTTACTGGTACCAGCCCGATCTCGGTGGCCAGCAGCCGCCCGGCTATGCCGAGCGCCGCATCAGCGTGGTCAAGCTGGACAAGAAGCGCTACGCGCAGATTTCGCTGTACCCGGACAGCGCCCAGGAGCTGGGCTCGCTGCAGCAGTTGGCGCAGGGCATGAGCCTGACCCCGTCAGCCGTGGCCGCGGGGCGCTGAAGGTGACGGGGATGACTGCCTGGCAGCATCCCCGCAGGATCCGACTCGCGGGACGTCCGCCGGGCGTGGCCCGGCGGCGTTGCCGGCTTCTTTCGACGGGCCATGCCCGGCGCAATCCATCAGAACTTGCCTTCCTGGAAGTCGACGAAGGCCTGCATCAGTTCCTGCCGCGTGTTCATCACGAAGGGGCCATGGCGCATCACCGGTTCGCGCAGCGGACGGCCGGCAACCAGGATCAACCGCGCGCCTTCACTGCCCGCCGAGAGGTGCAGTTGCTCGCCTCCGCCCAACACCGCCAGTTCCTGGCGTGCAACGTCGCGCGCAGCGTCCTGCTCGCCCACCGTCAGCCCGCCCTCGAACACGTAGGCAAAGGCGTTGTGCCCTTCCGGCAGCGTGTAGGTCCAGGCCCGATCAGGCACCAAGGTGATGTCGAGGTAGAGCGGATTGGTGGCCGGTTGCACGATCGGACCCCGGGTGCCGTCCACGCTGCCGGCAATCACCTTCACTGTCACACCCGGCTCCGGCTGCACCACCGGAATCCGCTCGGGCGCGAATTCCTGGTACTTCGGGTCAGTCATCTTCTCCTTTGCCGGCAGGTTCACCCACAGCTGGAAGCCGCGCATCTGCCCGCTTTCCTGCTCGGGCATCTCCGAATGCACCAGGCCACGCCCAGCGGTCATCCACTGCACGCTGCCCGGGGTCAGCAGGCCTTCGTTGCCGTGGTTGTCGCGATGCCGCATGCGCCCGTCGAGCATGTAGGTGACGGTCTCGAAACCGCGGTGCGGATGTTCCGGGAAGCCGGCGATGTAATCCTCGGCGCGGTCGGTTCCGAATTCATCGAGCAGCAGGAACGGATCCAGATCGGGCAGCGTGGGGCCGCCGATGACGCGGGTCAGGCGCACGCCAGCACCGTCGGAGGTGGGCAGGCCGCGGATGGTGCGCAGCACGCGGGCCGGTTCGGGAAGGCTCATGGCGACTCCTGTTGGATGGATGCCAGTGAAGATGGACGCCATACGGCCGTACGCCAATGGATGGCGCCGCAACCGATTGTTCCATCCCTGATGTTCGCTGCACGTCAGCACAACGAACGTACGACCAAAGTACTACCGCCGATTCGTCCTGCGCCAATTGACCCTGTCGAAGGCAAGCGGGACTCTTTGACTGTCTTTCCGGGAGAGAGCACCTCATGAAAGGGTTTTCAAAACTGGGCTGGGCGGTACTCGCCCTGCTCGGCGCATTCTGTCTGGGCACCGTGGCACTGCGCCGCGGCGAGCACATCAATGCGCTGTGGATCGTCGTCGCCGCGGTTTCGCTGTACCTGGTCGCCTACCGCTTCTACAGCCTGTTCATCGCCAACAAGGTGATGCAGCTGGATCCGACCCGGGCCACCCCGGCGGTGATCAACAACGATGGCCTGGACTACGTGCCGACCAACAAGCACGTGCTGTTCGGCCACCACTTCGCCGCCATTGCCGGCGCCGGCCCGTTGGTCGGCCCGGTGCTGGCCGCGCAGATGGGCTACCTGCCCGGCCTGCTGTGGCTGGTGGTGGGCGTGGTGCTGGCCGGCGCAGTGCAGGACTTCATGGTGCTGTTCCTGTCCAGCCGTCGCAACGGCCGCTCGCTGGGTGACCTGGTGCGCGAGGAGATGGGCCAGGTACCCGGCACCATCGCCCTGTTCGGTGCGTTCCTGATCATGATCATCATCCTGGCGGTGCTGGCGATGGTGGTGGTCAAGGCGCTGGCCGAAAGCCCGTGGGGCATGTTCACGGTGATCGCGACGATGCCCATCGCGATCCTGATGGGCGTCTACATGCGCTATATCCGCCCTGGCAGGATCGGCGAGATCTCGGTGGTCGGCCTGATCCTGCTGCTGGCCGCAATCTGGTACGGCGGCAAGGTCGCCGCCGACCCGGTGTGGGGCCCGGCGTTCACCTTCACCGGCACCCAGATCACCTGGATGCTGATCGGCTACGGCTTCGTCGCCTCGGTGCTGCCGGTGTGGCTGCTGCTGGCCCCGCGCGACTACCTGTCGACCTTCCTCAAGATCGGTACCATCATCGCGCTGGCCGTCGGCATCCTGATCGTGATGCCGGAACTGAAGATGCCGGCGCTGAGCCAGTTCGCCGCCAGCGGTGATGGCCCAGTGTGGAAGGGCGGCATGTTCCCGTTCCTGTTCATCACCATCGCCTGCGGTGCGGTGTCGGGCTTCCATGCGCTGATTTCGTCCGGCACCACGCCGAAGCTGCTGGCCAATGAAGCGCACATGCGCTACATCGGCTACGGCGGCATGCTGATGGAATCGTTCGTGGCGGTGATGGCGCTGGTCGCGGCCTCGATCATCGATCCGGGCATCTACTTCGCGATGAACAGCCCGGCGGCGGTGATCGGTGCCGATGCGGCCTCGGCGGCGCACTACATCACCAACACCTGGGGCTTCACCATCACGCCCGAACAACTGACCGCGACCGCGGCGGCGATCGGTGAACCGACCATCCTGCATCGCGCCGGTGGTGCGCCAACGCTGGCGGTGGGCATCGCGCAGATCCTGCACGAAGCGATTCCCAGTGGCAGCGACGCGATGATGGCGTTCTGGTACCACTTCGCGATCCTGTTCGAAGCACTGTTCATCCTGACCGCAGTGGACGCCGGCACCCGTGCCGGACGCTTCATGCTGCAGGACCTGCTGGGCAATTTCGTGCCTGCCCTGAAGAAGACCGAATCGTGGACCGCCAACATCATCGGCACTGCGGGTTGCGTGGCACTGTGGGGCTACCTGCTCTATACCGGCGTGGTCGATCCGTTCGGCGGCATCCAGACGCTGTGGCCGCTGTTCGGCATCTCCAACCAGATGCTGGCGGGTATCGCACTGATGCTGGGCACCGTGGTGCTGTTCAAGATGAAGCGTGACCGCTACGCATGGGTCACTGCGGTACCGGCAGTGTGGCTGCTGATCTGCACCACCTATGCCGGCTTCATCAAGATCTTCGACAGCAACCCGGCACAGGGGTTCCTGGCCCAGGCACACAAGTTCCAGGCTGCCATTGCCAGCGACACCATCACCGCACCGGCCAAATCGGTGGCGCAGATGAAGCAGATCGTGGTCAACGCCTACGTCAACACCGGCCTGACCGCGCTGTTCCTGCTGGTGGTGGGCGCTGTGCTGGTGTATTCGATCAAGACCATCCTGGCGGCACGCCGCAATCCGCAGCGCAGCGACCGCGAGACCCCTTACGTGGCACTGAAGCCGCACGAAATGGTGGATCTGTGATGAGCACGCAACTGGTTCCCGCCGGCCAGTACCAGGCGCACCGCCGCATCTGGCGGCGCCTGGTGCAGACCGCACGTCTGTGCTGTGGCATTCCCGATTACGACAACTATGTCCGGCACATGCTGGAAAAGCACCCGGACCAGGAGCCAATGGACTACAAGACGTTCTTCCGCGAACGCCAGGAAGCGCGCTACGGTGGGCGCAATGGTGGCCGCTGCTGTTGAGGGTTGGGTGTGGGTGCCGGGCTTGCCGCCCGGCGCCCGCAGAGGCCGGAGCAACGGCAACAGCTGAGGCGTCGGCTCTGGGTTTCTGTGTGCTTGGCGAGGTGGTGTCGGATGGCGGGGACGCCGTAAACCCATCCCTGGGGGCTTGGCCGCGGCATCCATGCCGCGGACACCCCGCCATCCGACACCACCCCACCTTCGACAGATTTCCGGTGACGGCGAGATGCATCAGGGGTCAGATCCGTTTCCTCCGGGAAACGGGTCTGACCCCTTCCATGTTCATGGAGGCCCATGAAATGCATCCACGCATGGCGTGGATCTACGCAAGCATGACGCCGGGGCGGCCCGGACTCAGCCGTTGGCCATCCACTTCAGGATCAGGCCAGTGACATAGGCCAGCCCGGTGCCGGTGGCGTAGCCCACCGTGCCCAGCAGCACGCCCACCGGAGCCAGCGTCGGATGGAACGCTGCGGCCACCACGGGGGCCGAAGCGGCTGCGCCGATGTTGCCCTGCGAACCGATCGCGAAGAAGAACAGCGGCGCGCGCAGCAGCTTGGCCACCACCCACAGCACCAGCACATGCGTGGCCATCCAGATCGCGCCGAGCAGGAACAGCCACGGCCGGTCCAGCAGCGACAGCAGGTTCATCTGCATGCCGATGCAGGCGATCAGGAAGTACAGGAACACAGTGCCCAGCCGCGAAGCGCCTGCGGCTTCCAGCCGGCGCGCACGAGTGAAGCTCAGGCCCAGGCCCATCGCTGTCGACAGCAGGATCACCCACACGAACTGGCTATCCAGGCTGAACTGGCTGGCCCAGCTGACATTGGTCTTGAACCAGCCCGCCAGCGGCGCGGCGATGGCATGGGCCAGGCCGACGCCGCCCAGTGCCACGCCGACGATCACCATCAGGTCGGTCATGCTGGGAATGCGCGCGTTCTGCGCCTCGTAGGCACTGATGCGCGCCTTCATCTCGTCGATGGCGCGGGTGTCGGCCCCGTTGCGGGTATCGATCTGCTGCGCGCGGTTGGCCAGGAACAGCAGGATCGCCATCCACAGGCTGGCACAGGCCACGTCGACCACGGCGAACTGGCCGAAGGTGGTGGCGTCGGTGCCGAACACCTCGCGCATGGCCACCATGTTGGCGCCGCCACCGATCCAGCTGCCTGCCAGCGCGGCCATGCCGGCCCAGGTATCACCGGCCACGGTTTCCGGGTGGATCAGCTTCATCAGCTGGAACGAGACGATTGCGCCGAGCATGATGCCAGCGGTACCGGCACAGAACACGAGCAACAGCTTCGGGCCGAGCTTGATGACGCCTTTCAGATCGATCGACAGGGTCAGCAAGACCAGTGCAGCCGGCAGCAGCACGTCACGCGCGACCGGGTTGTACAGCGAGGTGTTGTGGCCATCGATGACACCGGCGGTGTTGTAGATGGCGGGAATGAAGTAGCACAGCAGCAGCGCCGGCACCCAGGCGAAGATCTTCTTCAACAAGGGGGTCGGACCACTGGCAGCCCAGAAGATCAGGGCCAGGGTGGCGGCGATCAGGCCCAGTCCAACGATATCGTTGCTGATCAGGGCGGTAGCGGGTTCGGTCGGCATGGGATCCTCTGTCGATCGAAAGAGCGGAAAAAAAAGCGCCGCATAAAGCGGCGCAGGTCCAGATTAACACTGTCTTCACGCCGGGTCATGCCGCAGCGCGGAGCAGGTCGGCCGCTTGATCAGGCGGGGCGCGAAGCGCCAAAGTCCAGGGTGACGCGTGTCCCGCGCGGCTCGCAGGGCTGCAACTGCAGTGTCCAGCCCAGGTGTTCACACAGCCGCGCGATCAGGTCCAGGCCGATGCCGCTGCCACGGTCGGCACGCCCGCCGCGGGCCATGCGTGCATGGATCGCCGCGATCTCCTCCGGGCTCATGCCGTGCCCGGGGTCCTGCAGGGTCAGCACCGCCGACGGACTCAGCTGCAGTTCGATATGGCCGCGACCGCTGTTCTCGATGGCATTGCGCAGCAGGTTGCCGATCGCCGCCTGCACCACCGCCATCGGCGCGACGATATCCACCGGCGCGGCCTGGATACCGATGCTCAGGTCCTTGTCGCCGAGGAGGTGGCGATGGTCGTCGACGATCTCCGGCAGCAGCTGGTCCAGCGCGATGCGCTCGGCACGCGCCGCCAGGCGCGCCGGATCGCGCGCCAGCACCAACAGCAGCTCGATCAACTGCTCCACGCTCTGCGCCGTGCGCAACACCCGCTGCATCTGCTGGCGGGCGCGCTCGGGCAGGCCCGGTTGCTCCAGTGCCAGTTCGGCGGCACCGGTCATCACGGCGATCGGCGTGCGCAGTTCGTGGCTGGCGGTGCTGATGAAGACCCGCTCACGCTCGACGAACTGCTCATTGCGGTCAAGGTAATCGTTCAGTGCATCGGCGATGGTATGCAGTTCGGAACTGCCGCGTGGATCGACCTCGATGCGCTGGCCCTGCACGCCCGGCCGCAACGCGGCGATGTGCTGTGCCAGCAGGCTCAGCGGGCGCACCATGCGTTCCATGCCGAACGACGCCATCAGTACGGTGACGAAGATCATGATCACCCCGGCCAGCATCACCCAGCGCGTGGCGAACTGTTCCAGATCATGAAAATCGGAAATGTCCAGAACCAGCGCGACCCGGCCCATCGACTCGGTTTCGCGCACCATCACCGCCGTCTCACGGCCCTTGATCATTACGCCGTCATGCAGCCCCGGATGCAACGTACGCAAAGCGTCGGGCAGGTTGACCGCATCGAAGCGATACAGGCTGAGCGTGTCCGAATCCTGCCAGCGGTAATGCGGCTCATGCTCGACGTGCTCGACGATGCTGTCCAGTTCGGAGTTGAGCAGTGCGCGCCAGGCGGCGTGCTCGGCATGCTCGTGCACATAGTTGCCAACGCTGAACACCGCCAGTGAAAGCAGCGCCAGATAGCCCAGCAACCACCACACGACCCGACGGTACAACGGGCCCGGCTTACGCGCCTTCATCGTCATCCTTGCCGGCATCGCTGGTGGAACTCACCGCCAACCGGTAGCCCACCCGCGGCAGCGTGTGGATCAGTTTCTTGGCGAACGGGCCGTCGACGCTGCGACGCAACTCGTAGACGTGCGAGCGCAGCAGGTCACCATCCGGCGGCTCATCGCCCCACAGGGCGAACTCCAGCTGCTGTCGTGTCACCGCCCCCGGGCTGGCCCGCATCAGCACTTCCAGCAATTTGCGGCAGGCCGGGTACAGGTGCAGCAGCTGGCCCCCACGCTGGGCCTCCAGCGTTGCCAGATCCAGTACCAGGTCGCCCACCTGCAGGCGCTTGCGCGGGTTGCGGCCCTGCGCACGCAGCAACAGCGCCTCCAGCCGCACCTCCAGTTCTGGCAGCGCGAACGGCTTGGTCAGGTAGTCGTCGGCACCGGCGCGGAAGCCGGCAATCTTGTCCGGCAGCTCGTCACGCGCGGTCAGCATGATCACCGGCACTTCCGATGCTCGCTCGGCGCGCAGCCGGCGCAGCACCTCCGGGCCCTCCATGCGCGGCAGCATCCAGTCCAGGATCACGGCGTCGTAAGGGTGGCTGCCGGCCAGGTGCAGGCCGGTGATGCCATCCGGGGCCACGTCAAGCACATGCCCGCGCGACTCGAAATAGTCGAACAGGTTGGCTACCAGCTGGCGGTTGTCCTCGATCACCAACAGACGCATGCACGAAACACCCACGGAAGTTCGTACCATGGTAGCGCCGCGCATGTCGGAATGCGGTCGCCCCGGCCCCGCTCTGACGCTTTTCCCACCCCTGCCACCTCAGAATGGCCGTTTTGCTCCCGGAGCCTGCCGTGCCCGTAGCCCTGCCCCGCCGTTGGCGCCTGCCCCTGTTGTGGCTGTTGATCGTTGCTGCGCTGGCAGCGGGGATCGGCCTTCGGCAGCCGCAGCCACCGGACGAGCCGCGCTTCGTGCTGGCGGCCCGGACCATGGTCGAAAGCGGGCAATGGCTGCTGCCGCACCGGGGAGTGGAGCTGTATGCGGAGAAGCCGCCGGTCTTCATGTGGCTGCAGGCGGCGGCCTACGAGATCGTCGGCAGCTGGCAGTGGTCGTTCCTGCTGCCGTCGCTGCTGGGCGCCCTGCTCAGCCTGTGGCTGGCGTCGGATCTCGCACGCCGGCTGTGGTCACCACGGCATTCCCTGTATGCCTTGGCGGCGCTGTTCTGCACCCTGCAGTTCGGGCTGATGGCCAAGCGCGCGCAGATCGACATGGTGCTGGTGGGCATGACCACGGTGGCCCTGTGGGGCCTGATGCGCCATCTCTGCGAGCGCTGCAACCTGCCCGCACTGTGGCTGGCGGGTTTCGCGGCCGGCCTGGGGACAGTGACCAAGGGTGTGGGTTTCCTGCCGCTGTTGATGGTGCTGCCATGGTTCGGCTGGTGGCTGTACCAGCGTTGCCGCGGCCTCAGGGGGGATGGTCCGCACCCGGCAACGCTGCTGTGGCTGATCCCGGCCTTCCTGCTGGGCGTGTCGGTGTGGCTTGCGCCGCTGGGCTGGGCCCTGCTGCACACGCCCAGCGCCGAACTGCAGGCCTACGCGCATGAGCTGTTGTTCAAGCAGACCGGTACCCGCTATGCCAACGCCTGGCACCACCGCCAACCGGTCTGGTACTACCTGCAGGTGATCCTGACCCTGTGGCTGCCCGGCAGCCTGTTGCTGCCGATGCTGTTCAGACCCTGGTGGCGCCGCCTCCGCCGAGGCGACCGCCGGCAGTGGCTGCTGCTCGGCTGGGCCATTCTGGTGCTGGTGTTCTTCAGCGCCAGCCCGGGCAAGCGCGAGGTGTATGTGCTGCCGATGCTGCCGGCAATGGCACTGGCGGCGGCGCCACTGCTGCCGGGCCTGCTGCGCCGGCTGTGCGTGCGCCGCTACCTGTTCGGCTACAGCGTGGTGCTGATGCTGGCCACCGGCGTGCTCGGCGTCATGCTGTTGACCGAGCACCCCTGGGCCCTTGCGCAGCTTGAGCGCCGGGCAATGCCCGATACGCTGCTGCCGGTGCTGGGCGATGGCCTGCTGACCTTCGCCATCGCCCTGGCCACGCTGATCGTGTGGCTGCGGGTGCGCCGCGCCGCAACGCTGGTGCTGCTGACCCACGGCATGCTGTGGATGCTCTACGGCCTGGTGTTGATTCCGGCGCTGGATCCCTACGCTTCGGCGTCGGCGCTGATGCGCCGGGTCGGCGCACGGATCGGGCCGGACGCCGAACTGGCGCTGGTCGCCTGGCGCGAGCAGAACCTGCTGCAGGCCGACCGCGCGGTGCGCGAGTTCGGCTTCAAGCGGCCTTGGGCCGAGCAATGGCACGATGCCGGCCCTTGGCTCGCCGAAGCGCCGGACAAGCGCTGGCTGCTGGTGCTGGACGATGCAATGAGTCCCTGCGTGGACCCGGCCAAAGTGATCGACATCGGCATGGCCAACAGGAATCGTTGGCAACTGCTTCCCGGTACGGCCTGGGACCCGCAATGCCACGCCGAACGGGCCGGCTCGACCGCCGAAGAAGACTGAACGTTGACTCGTGCCGGGGAATCATTAACCCGGTGCGAACGGGCGTCCGACCCTTCTCCGACATGCAGGTGACGAGCATGACTGCGGATTCCCAAACCGCCCTCCCCCAGCATGCCCGTCCGTCCCCTTGATGCGGTAGCGCCGCTTGCGACACCACTGGCGTCTCGATTTGCCGTAACTCACCTCTGGCTGCCTGTCGCAATCGGTCTGCCATTGTTTACGCTGCTGATGGACTTCGGCGGTGATCAATGGGTGGCCGATCACCTGTTCCGTCTTGAAGGCAGCCACTGGGCGCTGCAGGACGCCTGGATCACCCGCAGCGTCGTGCACAAGGCCGGCAAATGGTTGAGCACGGCGGCGGCGCTGGTCGTGATCCTGCTGTGCTTCCACCACTGGCGTAAGGGTCGCGATCGCACCCTGCAATGGGCGCTGCTTTATGTCGTGATTGCCATGGCATTGGGCACCGGCGCGATCTCCCTGCTGAAGTCGCTGGTGCCGATGGAATGCCCGTGGGACCTGCTGCGCTACGGTGGCCACCAGCCTTTTATCGGGCTTTTCACGGCGCGCCCCGCTGGCATGGCCGCGCAGGCCTGCTTCCCGGCCGGTCACGCCAGTGCTGGCTACGCCTGGCTGTGTCTGTACTATTTCGCCCTGCTATGGCGCCCGTCGTGGCGCTGGACCGGGTTGTGGATCGGCCTCGGCGCCGGCCTGGTGTTCGGCATCAGCCAGCAGCTGCGCGGTGCACATTTCCTTTCGCATGACGTTGCCACTGCATTGATCTGCTGGTTGCTTTCGCTGGGCCTGTATCTCATCGTCAAGTGCGTCCTGACACACCGTCAACCGAACCATGCCAACCGCCAGGAGGCAAACGCATGAGCGCATCGGTCCAACGGCCCGCCCGCCTCCCCGCCCTTGCGGGTCTACGCCACTGGCGGCCGCAGCTGTCCACCGAAGCGCTGATCGCGCTGACCAGCCTGTTCTTCGCGGTGGCCGGCAATGGCCTGTTCTGGCACAGCGCGATGGCCAGCCATCCAGGCAACCTGCGCTACGCGCTTTCACTGCTGCTGTTGCTGCTGGGCGCTCACGGCGTGCTGCTGGGCATCCTGGTCTGGCGCTGGAACGCCAAGGTGGTGATCAGCCTGTTGCTGCTGGTGACCGCATTCGCCGCGCACTACATGAGCCGCTACCACATCTACCTGGATGCGGACATGCTGCGCAACGTGCTGGCGACCGACCCCAAGGAAAGCCGCGAGCTGATGACCGTGTCGCTGCTGTGGCCGGTGCTGTTGCTTGCGGTGCTGCCGATGATCGTGCTGTGGCGCGTGCAGCTGCGCCGCCGCAGCTGGGGCCGCAGCCTGATGTCGCGGCTGGGCTTCCTGGCGGTGGCCGCAGTGACCGCCATCGGCGGTGCCCTGATCTCGTTCCAGGATGTCTCGGCACTGATGCGCAACCAGCGTGAAGTGCGCTATCTCGCGACACCGGCCAATGTCCTGTTGGGCATGCCGCGTGCATTGCGTAGCGACAATCCGGTGCAGCGCGCGCCGAAGCTGCCGATCGGTACCGATGCCAAGGCCACCCCGCGCGCGCCGGCCAGCAAGCCGCGCCTGCTGGTGATCGTCATGGGCGAGACCGTGCGTGCGCAGAACTGGGGGCTCAACGGTGGCCGCAACACCACCCCGGAACTGGCGCAGGCCAGCGTGATCAATTTCCCGGACATGCACTCGTGCGGCACCAGCACCGAGGTTTCGCTGCCGTGCCTGTTCTCGCCGTG
This sequence comes from Stenotrophomonas sp. GD03958, assembly GCF_029839005.1. Lineage (NCBI taxonomy): Bacteria > Pseudomonadati > Pseudomonadota > Gammaproteobacteria > Lysobacterales > Lysobacteraceae > Stenotrophomonas > Stenotrophomonas sp. GD03958. Next base: position 13,763 of record NZ_JAOBZT010000015.1, read on the forward strand.
GGGGCGCCACGATTACGACGAGAAGAAGATCCGCGCACACCAGTCGCTGCTGCACGTGCTGAACCGCGCCGGCATCGCGCCGTTGTGGCGTGACAACCAGTCCGGCTGCAAGGGCGTGTGCGAGGGCCTGGACTTCCAGTCGCTGTCCGATGCCACCACGCCGGGCCTGTGCGCCGATGGCCGCTGCATGGACGAGATCCTGCTGCAGGACCTGGCCACCCAGGTACGGGCCAGGCCCGGCGACCGGGTGGTGGTGCTGCACCAGCTGGGCAACCACGGACCGGCCTACTTCGAGCGCTATCCGCCTGCATTCCGTCGCTTCACCCCGACCTGCGATACCCGTGACATCGGCCGCTGCTCGCGCGAAGAGATCACCAACAGCTACGACAATGCCGTGCTGTACACCGATCACTTCCTGAGCAAGACCATCGGCACGCTGCAGGGCATGCAGGACTACGACACGGCGATGATCTACCTGTCCGACCATGGCGAGTCGCTGGGCGAGAAGGGCCTGTTCCTGCACGGCGTGCCCTACGCCATCGCCCCGGCCGAACAGACCCGGGTACCGATGACGATGTGGTTCTCCCCGGGTTTTGCCAGCAGCCGCGGGTTGGACCTGCAGTGCGTGCGCAAGCGCTCGGCGGCCTATACCGACCACGACAATCTGTTCCCGTCGGTGCTGGGCCTGATGCAGGTGAAGACCTCGCTGTACGAGCGCGACCGCGACGTGTTCGCCAACTGCGAAGGTTGAGGGTTGTTCGGCAGGGCTTGCAGCCCTGCACCCGCGGTAGTGCCGGCCGCTGGCCGGCAGCCTCGACAGCAACAGCAACAACAAAAGCTGGCATTCCGTGGATTGGCGGGGTGGGTCCGGTTGCGGGGGACGCTGCAAGTACGTCCATGTAAGCTCGGTCGCCGCATCCATGCGGCTCACGCCCCCGCAACCGGACCCACCCCGCCTTCGACAGATTTCCGCGATCTGTCGGAACGACGCATTGCCTGGTGGGTGTCGACCTTGGTCGACACAGTAGATCCACGCCATGCGTGGATGACTCATTCGATATCTGACAGATGTGTCGACCAAGGTCGACACCTACCGACAGCACACGGAATCTGTCAGAGGTGGGGCGGTGTCGGAGTGCGGGGTGTCAGCCGCATGGGCCCGAGGCATGCCTCGGGCGGGTTGGGCAGGACGCCCAACCCCGGTCTTGCCGTGTGCGCAGGAAAGCGCACACGAGCAAGCGGCTGCCAAGCCTACACGGACGTACTTGCGGCGTCCCCGCACTCCGACACCGCCCCGCCAAACCAAGAATAGTCCGCTGTTGCTGTTGCTTCTGCCTTTGCCCTTGCTTGAAAGCCTCTGCGGGTGCCGGGCGCGGCCCGGCCGACTTCCGCCACTTGCGGTGGCAGCGACGGCCCACTAGCCTTCGGCCGTCGTTCACCACCCAAGGACCGCCCGTGAAACACCGTCATCTCCTGCTGGCCTCGGCAATCGCCGCCGCCACGCTGGCCCTGGCCGCCTGCAAGAAGGAAGCTGCCCCAGGCACCGATACCGCCAGCAGCAGCGCCCCGGCCGGCGAAACCGCCGACCAGTTCGTGGCCCGCATCAATGCCGAGTTCAAGGCCGCCTACCCGGAGATGACCTCGGCGCAGTGGCTGTCCTCCACCTACATCAACAGTGATTCGGAACGCATCGCGGCCAAGGCCAACGAGCGCTCGCTGACCCAGCTCAACAGCTGGATCGAACAGGCCGCCAAGTTCGACGGCCAGCCGATGAGCGAGGACAGCAAGCGCGCGATCCACCTGCTGAAGCTGATGTCGTCGATGCCGGCGCCGCGCGACCCGGCCAAACTGGCCGAGCTGACGCAGATCGCCACCCGCATGGAAGGCAGCTATGGCGCCGGCAAGTACTGCACCGATGCCAACGACCCGAACTCCTGCCGCCAGCTGGGCGAGCTGGAGCAGGTGCTGGCACGCAGCCGCGACTACGACAAGCAGCTCGACGCCTGGCAGGGCTGGCACAGCACCACCAAGAACATGCGCGGCGACTATCAGAAGTTCGTCGGCCTGGTGAACGAAGGCGCCAAGGGCATGGGCTTCACCGATGCCGGCCAGATGTGGCGCAGCGGCTATGACATGCCGCCGGAGCAGATCGGCCCGGAAACCGATCGCCTGTGGGAACAGGTCAAGCCGATGTACGAACAGCTGCACTGCTACGCGCGCGCCAAGCTGGACAAGACCTACGGCAAGGACAAGGCCGAAGTGGGCAATGGCCTGATCGCCGCGCACCTGCTGGGCAACATGTGGCAGCAGGACTGGTCCAACCTGTGGGACCAGCTGGAACCATACCCGGGTGCCGGCAGCCTGGACATCACCGCTGCACTGGAAAAGCAGTACCAGACCAACCTGAGCGCGGCGCTGGCCAAGGCCGGCAAGGACGCCAGTGTGGCGGCCCAGTACAAGGCGCAGCGCGAAGCCGAACTGCGCACCGCCAAGCAGATGACCGAGCGCGCGCAGGACTTCTACGTGTCGCTGGGCATGCCGTCACTGCCGCAGTCGTATTGGGAAAAAACCCAGTTCATCAAGCCTGACGACCGCGACGTGGTCTGCCACGCCAGCGCCTGGGACATGAACATGGAAGGCGACGTGCGCACAAAGATGTGCATCAAGCCGAACGAAGAGAATTTCACCACCATCTACCACGAGCTGGGCCACATCTATTACGACCTGGCCTACAACCCGCTGCCGCCGCTGTTCCAGGGCGGTGCCAACGACGGCTTCCATGAAGCGATCGGCGACACCATCGTGCTGGCGATGACGCCCAAGTACCTCAGCTCGATCGGCCTGGTCGATGCGCCGACCGAAAGCCGCGAAGCAGTCATCAACAACCAGATGCGCATGGCGCTGTCGGGCGTGTCGTTCCTGCCGTTCGGGCTGATGATCGACCGCTGGCGCTGGGGCGTGTTCGATGGCTCGATCACCGCCGACAACTACAACAAGGCATGGTGGGACCTGAAGGCCAAGTACCAGGGCGTGGCCCCGGCCAGCAGCCGTGGCGAAGAATTCTTCGATCCGGGCGCGAAGTACCACGTGCCGGGCAACACCCCGTACACCCGTTACTTCCTGGCGCGCATCCTGCAGTTCCAGTTCTACAAGGGCCTGTGCGACGCCTCGGGGTACAAGGGCCCGCTGCATGAGTGCACCTTCTACGGCAACAAGGAAGCCGGCCAGAAGTACTGGGCGATGCTGAGCAAGGGTGCCAGCCAGCCGTGGCAGGCTACGCTGAAGGAGCTGACCGGCACCGACAAGCTCGATGCCGGCCCGATGATCGAGTACTTCACCCCGGTCAACGAGTGGCTGAAGCAGCAGAACGAAGGCCAGATGTGCGGCTGGCAGGCCAACGCGGCCCCGGCGGCGAAATGAGAAAAGGGGCGGGTCCGCGAGGATCCGCCCCTTTCTGGTAGTGCCGGCCGCTGGCCGGCAACTGCACGGTGGAAATCCGTCTGGCAGCCGGCCAGCGGCCGGCTCTACCGCAACAGCGATCAGCTGTTCTTCTTCGCCGCCATCGCCGCGGCCAGCTCGGCCTTGAACTCCTCGAAGGTCTGGCCCTTCTCCTTTGCTTCGGCCTGTGCGGCATCACGCAGCGCATCGGAGTACATCAGGCGCACCGGCGTGCCCTTGCGTTCGTGCAGCTCACCGGCCTGCATGATCAGCGCCAGCACCTGCGCAGCGCTCTCGCTGTGGCCGGCGATGCGGCCGTCCATGCCCAGCACCCATTCGCCGTCGCGGCGCACGACACCGGCCAGCAGGGTGCGCTGAGCATCGCGCAGTTCGGCATGCGGTTCCACCGGCGACGCCTGCGCGGCGGCCTTGTTGGCGGCCTGCTTTTCCTGGCGACGGCGCTGGTCGCGGCGGGTCTTGGAACTGGTGGACATGGTGCGGTACCGCTGCGAAGGGGGGCGCAAGGATAGCGCACCCCGCCCGCAGCGCTGCTTCACGCGTGCTCGATCCAGTCCGGTCAGTCCAGCACCTTGCCATGCCGCCAGTAGCCCATGAAGGTGATCGCGCGGCGGTCCAGCCCGCAATCGCGCACGAGGTGGCGGCGGATCGCCATCACCGCCCCCGCCTCACCCGCCACCCAGGCATACAGCGGCCCGGCCACACCGGTTTCGGCCTGCTCCCAGAGGATCTGCGTATCGACGTCGATCTCCTCCAGCGCATCGCCGGCAGCCACGCCCGAGGTCGCTGCCAACCGCGCCTGGACCGCCTGCAGCAACCGCTGTCCGTAGGCGGCCTGCCCGCGCGGCAGCCAGACCAGCTCGGCGCTGGAGGGCGCCTTCAGGTGCACCGCATCACCGGCCTGCGCCACCTCCAGCAGCGCCAGCGTGCGCGGTGGGTCGACCATGGCCGCCAGTTCCTCAAGAATTCCGGCCACCGCCGGCAGCGCGGTTTCATCCGCCACCAGCAGCACCTGGCCGACTCCCGCCGGCGGTTTCCATTCCCAGCCTTCGCTGCTGTCAGCACAGTCGGCATCGGGGGCCAGCAGCACTACGCGGTCGCCCGGTCGCGCGTGGATGGCCCAGCGCGAGGCGGGGCCGGTCTCGCCATGGATGACGAAATCGATATCGACCTCGCCCTGCTCGGCGCGCAACTGGCGGATGGTGTAGGTACGCATCGGCGGGCGCTTGTCGTCCGGCAGGGCCCGGTAGCGTGGGTACCAGTCTTCACCGCTGGGGACCTGCGGTACCTCCTGGCCGGGCAAGGGGAAGAACACCTTGATGCGCTGGTCAGGGCCTTCGGTCTTCATCCGCGCCACGTCGGCACCGGTGAACACCATGCGGTCCAGAGAAGGGGAAAGAACGCGGCGCTCCTTCAGCGCCACCTCGAACAGGCGGTAGGTCTGCTGCGCAGCCATGGGGGAACCTCATGCAACGACATCGGATCGGCTGGCTGTCGTGCATCCACGCACCGGCTGGCTGGAGTGCCCAGCCTAGTCCGGTCGTTCCTCGCCGCAAGCGTTGCGGGCATCGCGGCCTGCCCTACCCCTGCGCGCTGCTCAATGGCCCGTGCAGGCTGCCTGCGCCGCGCGTTCACGCTGGTGTTCCCAGTACCAGAACACGAATCCGGCGCCGAAGAACGCGGCCTGGCCCAGCGCCAGGTGCAGCGGGCTGGCACTGAGCAGCGGCGACACCACGCCGGCCACCACGGTGCTGATCATCAGCTGCACGAAGGCCTGCAGCGACGAGGCCAGGCCGCGCTGGTGCGGGTACATGTCCAGCACCGCCAGCGCCAGGATCGGGAAGATCAGTGCCATGCCCATGCCGCCCAGGAAGATCGGCAGCACCGCCCACGGCAGCACGAACTGCGGCGACAGCGCCACGTAGCCGACATTCAGCAGCACCGACAGCGCACACAGGCCGAAACCAATGGACACCTGGCGGGTGGGCGTGGTGTGCCCGGCCATGCGCCCGGACAGGAACGAGCCGGTGGTCATGCCGCCGATGGTGGGGATGAACAACCAGGCGAAACCGCCCTCGCCCAGGTGCAGGTGCTGCATCACGAACACCGGTGCCGACGAGATGTACAGGAAGATGCCGCCGAAACCGATGCTACCGGCCAGCGCCAGGCGCAGGAACCGCGGGTTGAAACCGATGCGCACGTAATCACGCAGCAGCACGCGCGGCGACAACGGCACCCGTGCCTCCACCGGATGGGTTTCCGGCAGGTAGCGTGCGGTGGCCGCCAGCAGGAGCAGCGCAAACACCACCAGGAACCAGAAAATCAGTGGCCAGCCGGCGCCACTGAGCAGGATCCAGCCGCCAATGATCGGTGCGATGGCCGGAGCGATGCCGAACAGCATCGATACCTGGCTCATCAGGCGCTGCGCGTCGTGTCCGTGGTACAGGTCGCGGATCACCGCGCGGCCGACGATCATGCCGACACCCGCCGACAGGCCCTGCAGCGCGCGGAACGCCAGCAGCGTGGACAGGTCGGTGGACAGCGCGCAGCCGACCGAGGCGCCGACGAACACCACCAGACCGCCGAGGATCACCCGCTTGCGGCCCCAGGCATCGGACAGCGGGCCGTGCGCCAGACTCATCAGGCCGTAGAACAGCAGGTACACGCTGATGGTCTGCTGCACCGCCACCTCGTCCACCGCCAGGCGCTGGGCCAGCTGCGGGAACGCCGGGAAGATGGTGTCGATCGAGAACGGGCCGAACATGGCCAGGCCGGCGAGCAGCAGGGCCATGCGGCGGGTGGAGGGAGCAACGGCGGCGGTCATGAAGGAAGCGTCCGGCAGGGCCATGCGCGGCACGCACGGCGGGCGCCGGTCCCGCTGCAACGGGGACGGCGCCAGATGAATTCGGGTATCCGCCCATCATAGGTGGGGATTGCGCCCGATGCCATGCAACGGTGCACAAAACGCACGGCCGGGCCATCGGCCATTCAGCCGCGGGCCCGCGCCGGGGCGCGGCCAGCGGGCCCGCAACGGGCTATAATCGGCGGGCAACACGGTGGGAGAAGCGGAACACCGCTGCCGAAGGCGCAACGCCCGTAATCGCTCAGGCCCGATACCACCCGTAACAGAACTCTGGAGAGACCGGTTCGATCCGGCGCCGAAGGGGCACGAAGCCGCGGTTTTCCGCGCTTCCAAACTCTCAGGCAAAAGGACAGAGGGGCGCCCCGCAGACCGCCGACCGGCGGCTTGTGCCCGTGCGTGTGCCCTTTCCTGACGGATCCTTCGCCATGTCCCAGAACACCCCTTCCCTGCGTGAGCTCGAGCACCACAATGCGTTCGTCGAGCGCCACATCGGCCCCAACGATGCCGAGATCGCGCAGATGCTCGACGTCGTCGGCCACGCGTCGCTGGATGCGATGACCGATGCCATCGTGCCGGCCAAGATCAAGTCGCCGGCGCCGCTGGCGCTGCCGGAGTCGATGACCGAAGTGCAGGCACTGGCGAAGATCCGTGCGATCGCCGACAAGAACACCGTGCTGCGCAGCTTCATCGGTCAGGGTTACTACGGTACCCACACGCCGAACGTGATCCTGCGCAACATCCTGGAAAACCCGGCCTGGTACACCGCCTACACCCCGTACCAGGCGGAAATCTCGCAGGGCCGCATGGAAGCGCTGATCAACTTCCAGACACTGTGCGCCGACCTGACCGGCATGGAAATCGCCAACGCCTCGCTGCTGGACGAAGCCACCGCCGCCGCCGAAGCGATGACCCTGGCCAAGCGTTCGGCCAAGTCGAAGTCGGACACCTTCTTCGTGCACGATGCCGTGCACCCGCAGACCCTGGAACTGCTGCGCACCCGCGCCGAGCCCATGGGCATCGTGCTGCGCGTCGGCACCCCGGCCGAGGCACTGGAAGCAGAAGCCTTCGGCCTGCTGCTGCAGTATCCGGACACCTTCGGCCAGGTCGGCGACTACAAGGCGCTGGTCGATGCCGTGCACGCACGCGGCGGCCTGGTGGCCGTGGCCACCGACCTGCTGGCCCTGACCCTCCTGGCTGCCCCGGGCGAATGGGGCGCGGACATCGTGGTCGGCAACAGCCAGCGTTTCGGCGTGCCGTTCGGCTTCGGTGGCCCGCACGCCGCCTTCATGGCCTGCCGTGACGCCTACAAGCGCTCGATGCCGGGCCGCCTGATCGGCGTTTCGGTCGATGCCCAGGGCAACCCGGCATACCGCCTGACCCTGCAGACTCGTGAGCAGCACATCCGCCGCGAGAAGGCCACCTCCAACATCTGTACCGCACAGGTGCTGCTGGCAGTGATGGCCTCGATGTATGCGGTCTACCATGGCCCGGAAGGCCTGACCCGCATCGCCCGCCGCACCCACCGCCTGGCCGCCATCCTGGCAGCGGCACTGCGCAACGCCGGCGTACAGGTCGGTGGCGACTTCTTCGACACCCTGCACGTCACCGGCGTGCACGCCGATGAGATCCATGCCAAGGCACGCGCCGCCGGTTACAACCTGCGCACGATCGACAGCGACTCGGTCGGCATCAGCCTGGACGAGACCGCCACCCGCGCCGACGTGGTCGCGCTGGCCGCCGTGTTCGGCGCGCAGGCCGACATCGATGCGCTGGACGCAAGCACCGCCGACGCGCTGCCGGCCGGCCTGCTGCGCCAGTCTGCGTTCCTGACCCATCCGGTGTTCAACACCCACCACAGCGAGCACGAACTGCTGCGCTACCTGCGTTCGCTGGCCGACAAGGACCTGGCGATGGACCGCACGATGATCCCGCTGGGTTCGTGCACCATGAAGCTCAACGCCACCGCCGAGATGATCCCGGTGACCTGGCCGGAGTTCTCGCAGATCCATCCGCTGGTGCCGGCTGACCAGGCGCTGGGCTATAAGGAACTGATCGACACGCTGGAAGCGATGCTGGTCGAATGCACCGGCTACGACGCGGTCAGCCTGCAGCCGAACTCCGGCGCGCAGGGTGAGTACGCCGGCCTGCTGGCGATCCGTGCCTACCACCGCTCGCGCGGCGAGGGCCATCGCGACATCTGCCTGATCCCGGATTCGGCGCACGGCACCAACCCGGCCTCGGCGCAGATGTGCGGCATGAAGGTGGTGGTCACCAAGACCGATGCCAACGGCAATGTCGATGTGGAAGACATCCGCCTCAACGCCGAGAAGTACAGCGACCGCCTGGCCGCGATCATGATGACCTACCCGTCCACGCACGGCGTGTTCGAGGAAGAGGTGGTGGAGATCTGCGAGATCATCCACCAGCACGGCGGCCAGGTGTACACCGACGGCGCCAACATGAACGCCCTGGTCGGCGTGGCCAAGCCGGGCAAGTGGGGTTCGGACGTTTCGCACCTGAACCTGCACAAGACCTTCTGCATCCCGCACGGCGGTGGCGGCCCGGGCGTCGGCCCGTGCGCGGTCAAGGAGCACCTGGCCCCGTTCCTGCCGGGCAAGCTGGGTGACAACGGCCCGGTCGGCATGGTCAGCGCGGCCAGCTTCGGCAGCGCCTCGATCCTGCCGATCAGCTGGATGTACATCGCGATGATGGGCCGCGAAGGCCTGCGCAAGGCCACCCAGGTCGCGCAGCTCAACGCCAACTACATCGCCAAGCGCCTGGCGCCGCACTTCAAGACGCTGTACACCGGCCGCAACGGCCTGGTGGCGCACGAGTGCATCCTCGACGTGCGCCCGCTGGAGAAGACCAGCGGCATCGGCGCCGAGGACGTGGCCAAGCGCCTGATCGACTTCGGCTTCCACGCCCCGACCCTGAGCTTCCCGGTGGCCGGCACGCTGATGGTCGAACCGACCGAGAGCGAATCGCTGCACGAGCTGGACCGCTTCATCGACGCGATGATCCAGATCCGCGAGGAGATCACCGCGATCGAAGACGGCCGCCTGGACCGCGAGGACAACCCGCTGAAGAACGCGCCGCACACCGCCACCGCGGTGACCGCCAGCGAGTGGACCCACGCCTATCCGCGCGAGCTGGCCGCCTTCCCGCTGGCCAGCCTGAAGCAGAGCAAGTACTGGCCGCCGGTGGCGCGCGTGGACAACGTGTACGGCGACAAGAACGTGATGTGCGCCTGCATCCCGGTCGATGCCTACAAGGATGATGAAGTCGAGGCTTGATTCCTCGCGGCATCGGTAAGTGAACGGCCCGCGCAAGCGGGCCGTTTTCATGAGGGTGTGTGGACCAGGGCCCACACGCACAAACATCCGATCACGGGTCCGGCATCTGCCCCAGGCTCAACTGCCACGACACCCCGAAGCGGTCCTGCACCCAGCCGTAGCGGTTGCTGAAATCGTACTCGCCCACCGGCATCAGCCAATGGCCGCCCTCGCCCAGCACGCGTGCCGCGCGCTCGAACTGTTCGGTGCCGGAACACTCGACGAACAGCGAGATCGACGGGCTGAAGGTGAAATCGTGCACGTCCAGGCTGTCGAAGCACAGGTAGTGGGTGCCACCGAGCAGGAAGATGGCCTGGCGGACCTGCCCGGGCACGCCGGCACCGGCGCCGTCCGGATGGCGCTGCATTGCCAGCAGGCGGAAATCGGCGAAGGCCTCGGCGTACAGGGCCAGGGCGGCCTCGGCCTGGCCCGTGAACATCAGGAAGGGACGGCTGCGCAGCATGCGGTACTCCCGGTCGACGGGCCGCTGGCGGCCCACCTGCGCACAGTGCCACGCGGAGTGTGTGCCTGTTGTAGAGCCGAGCCCATGCTCGGCTGGCGATCGCGCAAACAGCAGCCTCGACCATAGGGTCGGCTCTACAGAATCAGGCCTCGCGCATGCGCCGCGCGATGGCGCTGCCGGCGGCGATGGTGGCGGTCAGCGCCACCATCGACAGGAACTGCAGGCGGGTGTGCGACTCGCTCAGCAGCAGGCCGAAGATCAGCGCCAGGATCGCCAGCGCGCAGCAGGTCAGCCACGGGAAGCCCGCCATGCGGAACGGCAGCCGGATACCCAGGCGATCCGCGCGGCGGCGCAACACCAGTTGTGAGACCAGCGACAGCGTCCACACCAGCAGGCAGGTCGAACCGACGATGTTCAGCAGCACCGGCAGCACCCGGTCCGGGAACAGCAGTTCCATCACCGTGGCGGCGAAACCGAACAGCACGCTGGCCAGCACGGCAATCACCGGCACCTGGCGCGGATCGGTCCAGCCCAGCACGGCCGGGGCTTCACGTCGCTGCGCCAGTGAATACATCATGCGCGAGGCGCCGTAGAGGTTGGCATTGAGTGCCGACAGCAGCGCGATCACCGCGATCAGGGTGATGCCGGTGCCTGCACCCGGAATACGGGCAATGTCCAGCACCGCGGCGAAGGGCGACTTCAGCGCCTCGCTGGTCCACGGCACGACGGCGATGATCACGCTCAGCGAGCCGATGTAGAACACCAGGATGCGCCACGCCACGGTGCGGATGGCACGGGCGATGCTGCGCTCCGGATCTTCGGTCTCCGCCGCCGCAACGGCCACGATCTCGGTGCCACCGAAGGCAAAAACGACAACCAGCAGTGCAGCGCCAATACCGGCCAGGCCCTTCGGCGCGAAGCCACCATGCTCGGTGAAGTTGCTCAGGCCCGGCGAGGTCACCTGCGGCAGCCAGCCCATCAGCAGCGCCACGCCGATGGCGATGAAGGCCAGGATCGCCGCCACTTTCAGGATGGCGAACCAGAATTCGAACTCGCCGAAGTTCTTCACCCCGAGCAGGTTGATCGCAGTAAAGAACAGCATGAAGGCCAATGCAGCCATCGGCACCGGCACCGCGGGCCAGACCGTGGCCAACAGCCCGGCCGCGCCTACCGCTTCGGCGGCGATCACGATCACCAGCTGCACCCACCACAGCCAGCCGACCGTGGCACCGGCGGTGGCGCCCATGGCGTCGGCCGCGTACACCGAAAACGCGCCGCTGGTCGGTTTGGCCGCCGCCATCTCGCCCAGTGCGTTCATGACGATGATCACCAGCGCGCCAGCGACCAAGTACGAGACCAGAACGGCCGGACCGGCCGCCTGCACACCCACGCCCGAACCGAGGAACAGCCCGGCGCCGATGGCGCTGCCCAAGCCCATCATGATCAGCTGGCGGGGCTTGAGCGAATGTCCGAGGCGGGACGGCGAAGCGGTCGGAATCGAGTTGGGCATCGGCAGGGCTGGCGGCGGGCTACAGGGGCGACACCTTACCCTGTCCCATGCCCGCGCGGATAGGCACAGCGCAGCAGGCGGCTCAGGCCAGTGCCGGCTCGCCGACACCACCGCCGATACGGGCACGATAGGCACGCGGCGAGAAACCGGTTTCAGCCTTGAACTTGCGGGTAAAGGCGCTCTGGTCGCTGAAACCGCAGGCCTGGCCGATGCAGGCGATGCTGTCATCGCCATGCAGCAGGTGCATGGCCATCTGGATCCGCAGCCGGGTCAGCACCTGCTGCGGGGTCATCTGGAACACCTTGCGGAAGCTGCGCTCCAGCTTGGACAGCGAGAAGCCGGTGATGTCCAGCAGGGTCTGCATGCGCACGTTCTCGGCGTAGTGCGCGTTGAGGTGGGCCAGCGCCAGCCGCAGCTGCTCATACTGGGTGCCGAGGCTGTCCTTCTGGCCCAGGTCGCGGGAAATGCCGATCAGGCCCTCGATGGCGCCATCAACCAGCAGCGGACGCTTGCAGGTCAGGCACCAGCCCGGTTCGCGGTTGGCGAACAGGTGCAGCTCCATCAGGTTCTCGATCACCTCGCCGGACAGCACACGGGCATCCTGGTCGACATAGTCCGCGCTGAGGCCGGTCGGGTAGATCTCGGCCGCGGTCCGCCCGATGACGTCCTTGCGCGCGCGCAGGCCCAGCCGCCGCAGCATGGTCTGGTTGACGTGGGTATACCGTCCCTGGCGGTCCTTGATGAAGAACAGCACGTCCGGGATGGCGTCGAACAGGGCTTCGATGTCGGCGGGCTCGACTCGCATGCGGCAAGCATACCCGAGCCCGCTTTTGCCCGTACGTTCACCTTTGCCGGACCTCGGTTTAACGGGCCCGGTTCCAGTGTCGTGGTTCTCTTTGAGCATCCGGAGCCAACGTCAATGGCCGCCAGCAAGCCGACCGGCAAGCGCGCAACCACCCACGCCGAGAACCACCACCGCGGCAACGGCGATGAACTGCACCAGCAGGCCGGGGGCAGTCATCCGGCGATGACCACCGATCAGGGCATCCCGGTGGCAGACAACCAGAACTCCCTGCGGCAGGGACCTCGGGGGCCTACGCTGCTGGAGGACTTCATCCTGCGCGAGAAGATCACCCACTTCGACCATGAGCGCATTCCCGAGCGCATCGTGCACGCACGTGGCAGCGCGGCACATGGCTACTTCGAGTTGACCCGGTCACTGGCCGCCCATACCCGCGCGCGCATCCTGACCGAGGTGGGGGTGAAAACACCCGTATTCACCCGTTTCTCGACCGTGGCCGGTGGCGCAGGCTCGGTGGATACCCCGCGCGACGTGCGCGGCTTCGCGGTCAAGTTCTATACCAGGGAGGGCAACTGGGACCTGGTCGGCAACAACATTCCGGTGTTCTTCATCCAGGACGCCATGAAATTCCCGGACCTGGTGCACGCAGTGAAGATGGAACCGGACCGTGCCTTCCCGCAGGCCGCCTCGGCCCACGACACCTTCTGGGACTTCATTTCGCTGATGCCCGAATCGATGCACATGATCATGTGGGCGATGAGCGACCGCGCCATACCGCGTTCGCTGCGGATGATCGAAGGCTTCGGTGTGCACAGCTTCCGCCTGCTGAACGAGGCCGGCGAGTCAACGTTCGTCAAGTTCCACTGGCGGCCCAAGCTGGGTATCCAGTCCACGGTCTGGGACGAAGCGCTGAAGCTGCAGTCGGCCGACAATGACTTCCATCGCCGTGACCTGTTCGAGGCCATCCAGCGCGGCGACTTCCCGGAATGGGAACTGGCGGTGCAGTTGTTCACCGAAGAAGACGCCGACGCATTCCCGTTCGATCATCTGGACCCGACCAAGATCATTCCCGAATCGCTGGTGCCGTTGCAGGTCATCGGGCGCATGGTGCTGGACCGCTGGCCGGACAACTTCTTCGCCGAGACCGAGCAGGTGGCTTTCTGCCCGGCCAACGTGCCACCGGGCATCGACTTCAGCAACGACCCGCTGCTGCAGGGGCGCCTGTTCTCCTACCTGGACACCCAGCTGCTGCGCCTGGGCGGCCCGAACTTCCACCAGATCCCGGTGAATGCGCCCAAGTGCCCGTTTGCCAATCATCAGCGCGACGGCCACATGCAGATGCAGGTGCCCAAGGGCCGGGTGGCCTACGATCCCAGTTCGCTGCAGGAGGACACCCCGCGCGAGACGCCTGCCGGATTCCGCAGCCATGCCAGCGCCGACGATGGCCGCAAGGGTCGCACCCGCGCGGAGAGTTTCGCCGACCACTACAGCCAGGCCCGCATGTTCTTCCGCAGCCTCGAAAAGCCGGAGCAGGCGCATCTGGCATCGGCGCTGGTGTTCGAGTTGTCCAAGGTGGAAACGCTGAAGGTGCGGGTACGCACCGTCAGTCACCTGCGCAACATCGATGACTCACTGGCGCAGCGCGTGGCCGATGGTCTGGCGTTGCCTGCACTGCCCGACCCGGCGCCGACCGCTACCCCAGTGCGGGACATGCCCCCCGCCCCCGAAGTGCGGGTGATCGGTCGCAACAAACCCACCCTGCAAGGGCGCTGCATCGGCATCCTGTTCGATGAGGCTTCTGATGCCCGGATCATTGCCAGCCTGAGCAAGGCAGCCAGGAAAGCAGGTGCGGATGTGAAGCTGGTCGCCCCCAGAGTGGGTGGCGCCACGCTCAGCGATGGCGCGCTGCAGGCGGCGGATGGGCAACTGGCGGGCACCCCGTCGGCCGTGTTCGATGCAGTAGCCGTGGTGCTCAGCCCGGAAGCGGCGAAGGCCTTGTCGAAAGAGAGTGCAGCCATCGAATTCGTCAGCCAGGCGTGGGCGCACCTGAAGGCCATCGCCAGCGATGCGGGCGGCCAGACGCTGCTGAAGGCGGCAAGGGTCGGCAACGACGCCGGCATCGTCGAAGCGGAAGACGCCAAGGCATTCCTGGCGGCGGCCGCCACCCGCCAGTGGGCGCGCGAACCCAAGCTGCGCCTGCTGGCCTGACTACAACAACAGGAGAACTGTCATGCCCCGTGGTGACAAATCCGCATACTCCGATAAACAGAAGCGCCAGGCCGAGCACATCGAGGAAAGCGAGCGCGAGCGCGGTGCCAGCGAAGGCACGGCCGAGCGCATTGCCTGGGCGACCGTGAACAAGCAGGATGGTGGTGGCAAGCGTAGCGGCAGCGCGCGCAAGGGTACGAAGAAGGCGACCACCAAGAAGGCTGCCAAGAAGGCGCCTGCCAGAAAGTCGGGCACAAAGAAGGCCACGACCAAGACGACGGCGGCGAAGAAGGCACCTGCGAAGAAGACGACAGCCAGGAAGGCGGCGGCAAAGAAGGCACCGGCTCGCAAGACAGCCACAAAGAAAACCGCAAAGAAGACAGCGGCCAAGAAGGCCGGTACAGCCGCCTCGCGCAGTGCTGCAGCGAAGAAGGCGGCGAAGACACGTGCGGCGAAGAAGACCGTGCGCAAGGTGGCGGCGAAGAAGGCCGCGCGTACCCGCGCGCGCGGCTGAGTCCTTCGATCAGGGCGACAGCGTCCTCATCCACGCGGCAACTTCGGCTGCGGCTGCGTCAGCGCGTGCCTGCAGCAGCAGATGCGGCCCTTCCAGCGAAACATGCCGGGCATCCGGCAAAAGGGCCTGCAGTTCTGCCACGCTGGGCGGCCACAGCAGGCGGTCATGGCACGCGTGCAGGCACAGCGTCGGCACGTCGATTGCCGGCAGCAATGCGCGTACGTCGACGCGCAGGGTCGCTGCGGCGCGTCGCCGCAGTGTGGCCGCCGGAATCCGGGCCAGCGCATCGCGCAGCATCGACAGGTGCTCGCGGGTGCGCCACCGCCCCAGCAGCAGGCGCGCCAGCAACGCCACGGGAGGCAGAGGCCAGGCCGGCGTCAGCAGGGCTGCGCTGGCTGCCGGCAATGGCACCGGCCGACGCGCAAAGGTCGCGGCAAGCACCAGTCCGCGCAGCCCGGCGGGCAGTCGCGTGGCCAGTTCAACCGCCAACGGGCCCGAGAAGGACTCGGCAAGCAGGATGAAGGGATGGCCGGGCAGCTGCGACCACAGCCGTTGGGCCAGCGTGGCGTGATCCTGCCCTCCCTGCGCAGGCAGCGTAATCGCCTGCGTCGTCAGCCCATGAGCCTGGAGTGCTGACAGAAACGGGATCGACAGCCTGCCGGAGCCATCCAGCCCGGGCAGCATCAGCACGTGCTGCGGCGGGGGTGATGCTGAATCACAGCCCGGCTTTTCCTCGCGCCCGATTCCCATGTCACCTCCTTTGCTGGCAAGCATCGCCCACATCGGCAGGCAACGGTAGCTCTGCTCCGGCTCTCCTGCTGCTTTGCCGGTCAAGGTTGAGCGATACTGCCCGCTCTGCCGTGGGACGCGGCTGCCAAGGAGAGCCTCTGATGCGATGGACCTACGCGCTGGCCATGATGGCCATGATGCTGCCACTGAACAGTTCCGCCAACGATGGCTGGATAAACGGGGCAGGCAAGGCGATGCCGGAGACCGATGCCATGAAATCCAGCGGTGGCTTTGCGGCATCGCTGCTGGTCACCTCCGATGCCGACTGGCAGGCCAAGTGGGAGACCCCGCCAGAGACCACTCCCGGTTTTACCCAGGCCGACGAAGTCCACCCGGGCGGTGAATTGTTCCTGCTGACATTCCTGTCCAACCCGCAACTGGATGAGAACCGCGTACCCAAGGTGCACTGCGATCTGCGCATGCTGCGCCCGGACGGCACTACCAGCATCGACGAACGCGATGTTCCCTGTTTCACCGCTGCCCTGCCCGGCCCGCCAACCCTGTTGTACATGACCAACCTGCACCTGAAGTTCGTGGCCGAGGCCAGTGATCCGAAAGGCACGTGGACTGCGCAGGTGGTGGTCAGGGATCTGCTGCGGAATGTGAGCCTGCCTCTGCAGGCTCACTTCGACGTCCGTTGAACGGAGGCATGCGGATGAAGATGCGGCGATTACTGAGCTGGACCGGTCTTGCGCTTTGCGTGGTCTACCTGCTGTTGACCGCATGGCTGGTTCACGGCGCGCAGTCGGATGCGGACCCGAAGGGGGCCTATATCCTGATGTCGCTCCCCATCACCCTGCAGTCTGCTGCACTCGATGCCATCGGCGCAGGCAGCCTGCTGTACGGCAAACCCTGGTCGACCGCGTATGCAGTACTGGTTCCGCCAACACTGCTGTTGCTGTACGCAGCCGGCTGGCTGATCGAACGCGCCGCGGGCGGCCGCTAGCCAGCGGCACCGACCGGTTGCGTGCATGCGGTGCCCTGCATGCGGGGCATCGCATGCAGGGCGTCATCCAACATCCAGTCGCAGGTTGCTTACGCCGCCTGCGCAGGCACGATGGGCATGCGCGCGCCCTGCTCCACCTTGAACACCGCCACCGACGTGGTCAGCGCATGCGCCTGTTCCTCCAGCGCGCGGCTGGCGGCAGTGGCTTCTTCCACCAGCGCAGCGTTCTGCTGGGTTACCTGGTCCATCTGCACCACCACCTGGTTGACCTGCTCGATACCGGCGGCCTGTTCCTTGCTGGCCGCTGCGATGTCGCTCATCAGCTGCGTGGTGCGCGAGCTGGCCTGGGCCACGCGGGCGATCGCGGCTTCCGATTCAACGGTCACCGCCAGGCCGCTCTTCACCTTGGCAGCGGCGTCTTCGATCAGTTCCTTGATCTCCTTGGCGGCGACACCGGCACGCTGTGCGAGCGTGCGTACCTCGCTGGCGACCACGGCAAAACCACGGCCCTGCTCACCTGCACGCGCGGCTTCAACCGCAGCATTCAGCGCCAGGATGTTGGTCTGGAACGCGATGCCGTCGATCACGGTGGAGATTTCCGAGATGCGTGCCGAGGACTGATCGATCTCACCCATCACCGACGCCATCTGCGCCATCGCCTGCTCGGTTTCGCGTACGGCGGCACCGGCGGCATGCGCTTCACTGTCGGCCTGACGAGCGAGCTCGGCATTCTGGCGCACAGTCGAGGTCAGTTCCTCCATCGATGCGGCGGCTTCTTCCAGGTTGGCGGCCTGCTGCTCGGTGCGGCGCGACAGGTCGTTGTTGCCGGCAGCCAGTTCCTGCGCCGCGTTGTTGATGCTGTCGGCGGCCACCTGGATGCCACGCACGATGCCGGTCAGCTGCGCGGTGGTGGTGTTGGCGTCGTCACGCATGCGGGCGAATACACCGTCGTACTCGCCGTCCATGCGTGCAGTCAGGTCGCCGTGCGAGATCGCACGCAGCACATCGGAGACATCAGCGATGCTGGCCTGCGAACTGGCCATCATGCCGTTGAGGTGCTCGACCATCGCCTTGAACTGGAACTGGAACGCAGCGGCGTCGCCACGCATGCTGAAATCACCGGCGCGCGCGGCCCGGGCCAGTGCATCGATCTGCGCGTTGATCGCCATCAGGCTCTGCTTCACTGCGGCCAGGGTGCGGGTCAGCGTACCCTTCTCGCCCGGGTAGTCCGGCAGGTCGCGGCTGAGGTCACCGATCGCGTAACGCTGCATCACTTCGGCCATCAGCAGTTCCACCTGCACGTGCGATTCGACCAGGCTGTTGGTGGCCTGCACCATGCGGCCGAAATCACCGGGGAAGGCGCTGGCGTCCATGCGGTAACGGATCGCACCCGCCTCGTGCTGTTCGGCCATCTGCAGCTGCGCGCCGATCGCCGCCTGCACACTCTGGCGCACGCTGGCCATGGCTTCACCCAGCTGGGTCAGTTCATCGCGGCCGCCAAGGCGGAACTCCTGGTCCAGCTGGCCCTTGGACAGGCGTTCGGCCAGGTTCACCGCGCGGGCCAGCGGGCCGGTCAGGCTGCGGCCGATCATCACCGAGGCACCGATGCCAGCAAGCAGCGCAACGCCGCCCAGCACCAGCAACTGCAGCAGGCTGCGCTCGCCCAGGCGGATCGCCTCGGCGGCCGCCTCACGGCTTTCCTTCTCCTCGAAGTCCACGCCATCGGACAGCGCCTTGTTCCAGCCGTTGGCGGCTTCCTGCACCGGGCCCAGGGTCAGCGCCACGGCGCCCGGGTAGTCGCCCTGCTCCATCAGTTCGCTGGTCTGCTTGTTGAGCGGGCGAGCAACGGCTCGCTTGGCGGCGATGGTTTCAGCGATGGCCTTGCCTTCGGCGTCACTGGGAAGCGCCTGGTAGGCGCTCCAGCTGGCCTCGTAGCGCTTGACCAGATCAGCAATGCGCTTCTCGTCGCCGGTGCGGTGATCACCCTGGCGGATCAGCATCTCGCGGCGCACCACCATCATCTGGTTGTTGGCATCAAGCATCTGCGACAACAGGCGCACCTTGGCCACGCTGACGTCGACCACCTGCTGCATCGCGCGCTTCTGCACGACACTGGCAGTGGCGCCGGTGGCCACCACGGCGGCAACCAGCAGCAGCAACAGGCCAAAGCCCAGCCCAAGACGCCAGGCAACCCTGACGTTCCTCAAGTAGTTCATGGGGGTATCCAAAACGGGGGGATGCGCCCTTATCGGCGGCACGGCAGGCAATCTTGATCGCCATCCACCAATGGCGTCGGCCACTGTTCACCTTGGTGAGTCCCCGTCCCAGTGGCACCTGCCGGTGCAAACCGGCCGCAATGACATGCCTGCTCATGCGGGCATCAGATCCCTTTCACGGTGGCTCGGCGCCGTCTGCGGGCAAGGTGGTGGCGTTCCCTGCTGGAGTCCCCGATGCCGTTACCCATGCCCCGATCCGCCCTGCTCGCTCTCTCGCTGCTGGCATCACCTGCCTTCGCGCAGGCGCCGCCGCCTGGCCTGCCTGCCCCCATTGCCGAGAAGGCAGGACCGGACACCGCACCCCGCTCTGTCCTGCACGCCCAGGTGCTGCTGGATCGCGCGAATTTTTCCCCCGGCCAGATCGATGGCGAAGTGGGCAGCAACCAGCGGCGCGCGGTGTCGGGCTTCCAGGCGGCGCATGGGTTGAGCGTAACGGGTGAACTGGATGACGCTACCTGGAAGGCCCTGCAGGCCGATACGATCACGCCGCTGGCAAGCTATACGCTCACGGCTGAAGATGTTGCCGGCCCGTTCCAGGCCATACCGAAAGGGCCCGCCGCACAGGCCAAGCTGAAGTCGCTGGGCTTCAGCAGCGTGGAAGAAGGCCTGGGCGAGCGCTTCCACGCCTCCCCTGAGCTGCTGAAGGCACTCAATCCCGGCGTCGATCTGGCCAAGGCCGGCAGCCGCATCCAGGTGCCGAACATCGCCCCGGCCCCGCTGCCGAAGGCGGCCAAAGTGGTGGTCGACAAATCCGATTCCACGCTGCAGCTGCTGGATGCGCAGGGCAAGGTGATTGCGCAGGTACCAGTGTCCTCCGGCAGCCAGCATGACCCGCTGCCGATCGGTGAATGGAAGATCCTCGGCGTGTATCGCGATCCGCCCTTCCACTACAACCCGAAACTGTTCTGGGATGCGCGCAAGGGCGAGAAAAAGGCAACGCTGCCGCCGGGCCCGAACAATCCGGTGGGGCGGGTCTGGATCGACCTTTCCAAGCCGCACTATGGCCTGCACGGTACGCCTGAACCCGGCCATGTCGGCAAGACCGAATCGCATGGCTGCGTGCGCATGACCAACTGGGATGCGTTGCGCGTAGCCGATGCAGTGGATACCTCGGTACCCGTGGTGATGCAGGAGTGAGCCGATGCGTCTTTCGCAGCTGATTGTGCTGGGCGTGCTGCTGGGCCTGGGTGCAGGTTGGTGGTTGCGCCGGGATGTGGCTCAACCGGTGGCCGTTGCCCAGCCTGCCCCGCAACCCACAGTGGCTGCAACGCCGGTGAAGGCGCCTGCAGCTCCGCAGGTGGATGCAGCGCCTTCCGCATCGGTGGCACCGTCGGCCAACGCGAGCGGCACGCCAACCGGCCTGTTGCTGCCCGTACAGGGCATCGAAGCCTCGCAGCTGCGCGACACCTTCACCGATGCACGCAGCGAAGGGCGCGTACACGATGCCATCGACATCATGGCCGACGCCGGTACGCCGGTGCTGGCCGTGGCTGATGGCACCGTGGAAAAGCTGTTCGACAGCGAGCGCGGTGGCCTGACGATCTACCAGTTCGAACCCAGCGGACGCTGGTGCTACTACTACGCCCACCTGCAACGCTATGCCGATGGGCTGGCGGAAAAGAAGGTGATCAAGCGCGGGGAGGTGATCGGCTACGTCGGCAGCACCGGTAACGCCAGCGCCGACGCGCCGCACCTGCACTTCGAGGTGCACGTGCTGGGACCGGAAAAACAGTGGTGGAAGGGCGAATCCATCAACCCGTACCCGTTGCTGAAGCCGTCTGCTTCGCCGGCCGGCGCTGCCAGCGCCGCAAGGTGAAGGTGAACACCGCCAAGGCAGCCCCTGGGATCAGCACGAACAGAACCGTCTCGCCTTTCACGCTGGCATCCTGATCATCGCGTCGCGTCGCTTCCCCGCTGGCCTGCCCGCACGGTAACGAAGAAGCCCCGCTTTCGCGGGGCTTCTTCTTGCAGCGGTGCCAGGCATGGCCCGGCGCTACCGGTCTCTCACTCAGGCGAACGGATCCTGCAGCACCATCGTGTGGTCGCGGTCCGGGCCGGTGGAGACGATGCTGATCGGGCAGCCGGCCAGCTCTTCCAGCGAACGCAGGTAGGCGCGTGCGGCCGGCGGCAGGTCGTCCCACTGGGTGATGCCGTGGGTGTTCTCGCTCCAGCCCGGGAACTCCAGGTACACCGGGGTGCATTCTTCCCAGCCCTGCGCGTCCAGCGGCGCGTACTCGGTGCGCTTGCCGTTGTATTCGTAGGCGATGCAGACCTTCAGCTTTTCCATGCCGTCCAGCACGTCCAGCTTGGTGATGCACAGGCCGCTGATGCCGTTGATGGCCACGGCGCGCTTCAGCGCGACGATGTCCATCCAGCCGCAGCGACGCGGGCGGCCGGTCGAAGCGCCGTACTCGGCGCCGCGGTCACGGATGCCCTGGCCGACTTCGTCGTCCAGTTCGGTCGGGAACGGGCCGCCGCCGACGCGGGTGGCGTACGCCTTGGCAATGCCCAGCACGTAGTCGATCGAATCGGCGCCGACGCCGGAACCGGCCAGCGCACCACCGACGGTGGTGTTGGAGCTGGTGACGTACGGGTAGGTGCCATGATCGATGTCCAGCAGCGCACCCTGCGCGCCTTCGAACAGCACGCGCTTACCCTGCTTGCGCAGGTCGTGCAGGATGCCGGCCACGTCGGACTTCATCGGCTGCACGTATTCGCCGAAGGCCAGCGCCTCGTCGAAGGTCTTCTGGAAGTCGACCGCATCGGTGTTCAGATACTTGGTCAGCACGAAGTTGTGGTAGTCCAGCGCAGTGCGCAGCAGTTCTTCCAGCTGCTTCGGGTAGTGCAGGTCGGCGATGCGGATGCCGCGGCGCGCCACCTTGTCTTCGTAGGCCGGGCCGATGCCACGGCCGGTGGTGCCGATTGCCTTGCCACCGGCAGCGCGCTCGCGCGCCTGGTCCAGGGCGATGTGGTACGGCATGATCAGCGGCGCGGCCGGGGAGATCTTCAGGCGCGAACGCACTTCCACACCGGAGCCTTCCAGCTCGGCGATTTCCTTCTGCAGCGCGGCCGGCGAGATCACCACGCCATTGCCGATCAGGCACAGCGCGTCGTCACGCAGGATGCCCGACGGGATCAGGTGCAGGACGGTCTTCTTGCCGTTGATGACCAGGGTGTGGCCTGCATTGTGGCCGCCCTGGAAGCGCACGACGGCGCCGATTTCCTCAGTGAGCAGATCGACGATCTTGCCCTTGCCTTCATCGCCCCACTGGGCACCCAACACTACGACAGACTGACCCATGACGGGCTCCTCGATTTGTAGCGGCCATCGGGGCCGCGGACGGGTAAACCGTGGCGGGGCTGGCCAGCACCTGGAGGGCGGCTCCAAACGGGGAGCGGCCGGCGATGGAAGGCCCAGACACGGAAAAAGCCGAACGGGGAGGCCCGTCCGGCTTTTGTGCATTATCCGGGTTTCCGGGGTCGGGTGCCACCTTTCCGACGGACGGCTTCACCGGCCGGTCAGCCGCCCCGCCCGGTCGTGCCGGCCGCTCAGGCCCCGCCCGGTAGTGCCGGCCGCTGGCCGGCAATCCCAGGATGCCGGCCAGCGGCCGGCACTACCCTTTCAATGCCGCACCCACCACAGCAGGCTCAGGCCGGCCAGCAGCACCAGCCCGCCGAAGCTGCGCAGGGCCGGGCTGGGCAGGTCCAGCAGGCGTTCGGCCATGCGCTTCCAGGCGAACGGCGCCACGAACAGGAGCAGGCCTTCGAGCACCGCGACCAGGCAGACGGCGGCGAACAGATCTTTCATCGGGAACTCCGGAAAAAGCACGGGGCCCGGCGTCTGGCCGGGCCCCATGGGGTACTGCCCTGCGACCTCAGCGGTCGTTCTTCAGGTACTGCAGGAACGGGTCGTTCTTGTCGAGCACGATCACGCCATTGCCGTCGGTCATGGAGCCACGGTAGGCCTCCAGGCTGCGGTAGAAGGCATAGAACGACGGATCGGCCGAGCCGGCCTTGCCATAGATGCGGGCCGCCTCGGCATCGCCTTCACCGCGCAGGCGCTGCGCATCACGCTCGGCCTCGGCGATCAGCACGGTGCTGTCGCGGTCGGCCTGGGCACGGATGGTCAGCGACTGCTCCTCGCCCTCCGCACGCAGCTTGGCCGCTTCCTGCTTGCGCTGGGCGCGCATGCGCTCGTACACGTCGTTGATCACCTGGCTGTCGGTCGGCAGGTCCACCTGCTTGATGCGCAGGTCGATCATCTGCATGCCCAGGCCAGCCACCGCTTCGTTGATGCCCTTCAGCTGCTCGGCGATCAGCTCGCTGCGGTCGCCGGACACCAGCTGCTGCAGGGTGCGCGAGTTGATCTGGTTGCGCAGCGAGTCGGTGATGATCGGCGCCAAGCGGGCGTTGGCCACACGCGGGTCGCCGCCGGTGGCACGGAAGTAGTCACCCACGTTGGAGATGTAGCCGATGGCGAAGAAGTCGACGCTGACGTCCTTCTGCTCGGCGGTGAAGTAGCGCGCCGGCGCAGTGTCGAGCACCTGGAAGCGGCGGTCGAAGACCTTCACCGTTTCCACCACCGGCACCTTGAAGTGCAGGCCCGGTTTGATGTCCGAACGCACCACCTTGCCCAGGTTCAGCACCATGGCGGTCTGGTCCTCACGGACCACGTACACCGAGCCGAGCAGGCCCAGCACCACCGCCACGATCACGGCGATCCAGATAGGACTCTTCATCGGCTGCCCTCCTCACGGCCGCTCGGTCGCCCGGTCGGGCGGCCCACCGGCCGGCCCGGATCACGGGAAGCTTCCGCCGCTGCACCCGGCAGCGACGGCATCACCACGTCCGGGTTGGCCACTGCGGCCGGAGCCGACGTGCTGGGACGGGTATCGCCGGTCATCGGCACGTAGATCAGCTGGCGGCCATCGCCACCGATCACCTTGCGGTTCTCGCTCAGCACCTGCTGCACGGTCTCCAGCCACAGGCGCTTGCGGGTCACTTCCGGAGCGTCCTTGTACTGGGCCTGCAACAGGCTGAAGCGCTGCGCGTCACCCTCGGCCTTGGACACCACGGCCTGCTTGTAGCCTTCGGCAGTGGTACGGGCGCGCGAGGCCTGGCCCCGGGCTTCCGGCACGACCTTGGCGGCATAGGCCTGGGCCTCGTTGATCAGGCGTTCCTTGACCTGCTGGGCACCGTTGACCTCGTCGAAGGCCGGCTTCACTTCCTCCGGCGGACGGGCGTCCTGCAGGGTCAGGCCGGTCACGGTCAGGCCGGTCTTGAACGCCTTCAGCAGCGCCTGCAGGCGCTCCTCGGCGGCGACGGCCAGCGGACCACGGTTGTTCAGCACGGCGTTGAGGTCGGCGCGGCCAACTTCCTCGCGCACGGCGCTCTGCGCCGACTGCTCCAGCACCTGGTTGGCATCCACGGTGCCGAACAGGTATTGCTGCGGGTCGTCGATGCGGTACTGGACGTTCAGCGAGACGTTGACGATGTTCTCGTCGCGGGTCAGCACCGGCACCTGGATCGAGAACGTCTTGATCTCGGTGGCATTGACCTTGGTGACCGATTCGATCGGCCAGGGCAGCTTGAAGTTCGGGCCGGGCTGCAGAATGCGCGAGAACTGGCCGAAGCGCAGCACCACACCGCGCTGCTGTTCGCCGATCAGCTGGAAGCTGGAGAACAGCACCAGCAGCACCACGGCTGCCACCACCCAACGCACGATGCCGCCGTCGAACAGGTCCTTCAGCGGCCCGGGCAAACCGCCCCAGCCACCACCATTGCCACCGCCGCGTGACCCGAACGGCCCGCGTCGATTGTCCTCGGGGCCTTGTCCGCCCTTGTTGCCGCCGGGTGTATTCCAGGCCATGCACGCTCCATCAAGATGTGGGCTGCGGCGCGGGCCCTTCCCGCACCGCCAGCCGTGAAACCATCACCGATCATACAAGATGGGGCGGATCGGCAGGATCGAAAGGGGGGCAACGGGGTAAGGTGGCGTTTTCCTCGAAGTCAGGCAACGCCGATGGCCCCCACCACCCCGTTCACCGCCTTCCGCATCGAAAACGACGACGCCGGCTATCGCAGCGGCCTGGTCCGGCTCGGGGTCGACGACCTCAACCCCGGCCAGGTGCTGATCCGCGCCCACTGGTCCTCGGTCAACTACAAGGACGCGCTGGCCGGTACTGGAAAAGGGAAGATCCTGCGCCGCTTCCCGCTGGTGGGCGGCATCGATGTGGCCGGCACCGTGGTCGCCAGCACCGACCCGGACTGGCGTGAAGGCGACGCGGTGCTGGCCACCGGCTGCGGCCTCAGCGAGACCCGCGACGGCGGCTACAGCCAGTACGTGCGGCTGGAATCGCGCGCGGTGATCGCCCAGCCGGCCGGGCTGACCCCACGCGAGGCGATGGTGCTGGGCACCGCCGGCTTCACTGCGGCGCTGGCCCTGCTGCGCATGCAGGACAACCGGCAGACCCCGGAACTCGGCCCGCTGGCGGTCACTGGTGCCAGCGGCGGTGTCGGTGCGCTGGCGCTGTCCATCTTCAGCCGTGCCGGCTACAGCGTGCACGCGGTCAGCGGCAAGCCGGACCAGGCAGGATTCCTGCGCAGCATCGGCGCCACCGAGGTACTGCCGCGCGACGCGCTGGCCGACACCGGCGCGCTGCAGTCGGCCCGCTTCGGGGGCGGCCTCGATAATGCCGGAGGCGACATGCTGGCCAGCCTGCTGGCGCAGACCGTGCCCTACGGCAGCGTGGTCAGTGCCGGCCTGGCAGCCAATCCGGCGCTGGACATGACGGTGATGCCGTTCATCCTGCGCGGTGTCTCGCTGCTGGGCGTGTCCTCGGCCAATGCGCCACGCGGACTGCGTGAGGAAGTGTGGTCGCGGCTGGGTAGTGACTGGAAGCCGCAGCACCTGGACCGCATCTGCACCGCCGAAGTCGGCCTCGATGGCCTTCCTGCCGTATTCGAACGGATGCTGGCGGGCGGTTCGCTGGGTCGCACCGTGGTGCGGATCGACTGAACGTCGCAGGCAGGCGACGGACGGCAGACGCGGCCCTCCCGCCGGTAATGGGCCCGCACTACACTGCGGGCACTACATGGGGAACAACATGGCACGCATTCTGATCGTCGACGACTCACCGTCGCAGCTGTTGGGGATACAGCGCATCGTCGAGAAGCTCGGGCACCAGATCCTGACCGCCACCGATGGCGCCGCCGGGGTCGAAACCGCCAAGGCCGAGCTGCCCGACCTGGTCCTGATGGACGTGGTGATGCCCAACCTCAACGGCTTCCAGGCCACCCGTACCCTCGCCCGCGACGAGGCGACCCGGCATATCCCGGTGATCCTGGTGACCACCAAGGACCAGGACACCGACCGCATGTGGGGCATGCGCCAGGGCGCCAAGGCCTACATCACCAAGCCGTTCTCGGAGGACGAGCTGTCCGAGGTGCTGGAGCGCGTGTTCGCGGGCCAGGGCTGAGACGCGCGCGGTAGTGCCGGCCGCTGGCCGGCAATCACGCATCACCGTCCAGGGCAATGAAGTTGCCGGCCAGCGGCCGGCACCACCTTCAAATGGTCTCGCCGAACGCCTTGGCCAGATTGCGGTACGCCTTCTTCTGCGCCTCATCGGTCGCAGCCGGGGCCAAGATCTCGATCTCGACGATCTGGTCGCCATCCGGGTTGCCCGGCAGGCCACGCCCGCGCAGGCGCAGCTTGCGGCCGGCATCGGAATCGGCCGGAATCTTGAGTTCCACCGCACCACCCAGGGTCGGCACGCTGATGCTGGTGCCCAGCGCGGCCTGCCACGGCGTGAGCGGCAGCGTATAGAGGATGTTGCGACCATCGACCTCGAACTGCGGGTGGGCGGCGTATTCCACCTCCAGCAGCAGATTGCCGCCATGGTTGCCCTGCCCTGCCAAGCGGATCACCTGGCCCGGGCGGATGCCCTTGGGCACGCGCACGTCCAGCTGCTTGCCGTTGACGGTGATGCGCAGGCTGTCGCCGCTGTAGGCCGCTTCCAGTGGCACCGACAGCTTGGCGCGGGTATCGCGGTTGGGCGCATGGCCCTGGCTGCTGAAGCCCGGACCGGCCCCCGCGCCCGCTCCACCGCGCTGGCGCGCGAACAGGCTTTCGAAGAAGTCGCTGAAGCCGCCGTTGGGGCCGCCGCCGCCGAACACTTCCTCGAAATTGAAACCACCGGCGCCGCCGTAGTTCGGCGGCACGTTGAACTCCTCGCCCGGGCGATAGCCCTGCGCGCGCAGCTGGTCGTAGGCCGCGCGCTTTTCCGGATCACGCAGCGCCTCGTAGGCCTCGTTGACCGCCTTGAACTTGTCTTCGGCCCCAGCCTCCTTGCTGACGTCCGGGTGGTACTTGCGTGCCAGCCGGCGGTAGGCGGTCTTGATCTCCGCCTCGCCCGCGCTCGGTTCCACCCCCAGGGTGGCGTAGTAATCCTTGAATTCCATCCAGCTACCTCGATTCGCTTCGGCCGCGCCGGTGGCGCCGCCCCGGGTTCATTCTACGCGCCTGCGAGGCTACGCCGCCCCTCGTGCGGCCCCGGTGAGGCCGACTGATCCTGCGCAATGCGGTTGCCATCCCCATGCGTCACGCTGTGGCTGGAAGGCCTCGCCGCAAAACGTGAAGATGGGGCCTGCACACCGGGTTTCCAATGTCTTGACGCCCCTGTCCCATCCGGCCCACTAGCCTGCCCCAGCAAGGAGTTCCCATGACCATCCATGTCGGCGACCGCATCCCGGAAGTGACCCTCAAGCGCATCCGTGAGGGCATCGAAACACTCGACACGCATTCGCTGTTCGATGCGCGCAAGGTGGTGCTGTTCGCCGTGCCCGGCGCGTTCACCCCGACGTGCTCGGCGCGTCACCTTCCCGGCTACGTCGAAAAGTTCGAGGCCTTCCGCCAGCGCGGCATCGACGTCTACTGCATGGCCGTCAACGACCCATTCGTGATGAAGGCCTGGGCCGCCGACCAGAGCGTGCCCGACGGCCTTCTGATGCTGTCCGACGGCAATGCCGAGCTGACCCGCGCCTTGGGTCTGGAGCTTGATGCGAGCGCGTCGGGCATGGGAATCCGCTCGCGTCGTTTTGCCCTGTACGTCGACGACGGCGTAGTTCGAGAGGCCTGGGTTGAACAGCCCGGCCAGTTCGAAGTGTCTTCGGCCGAGTACGTGCTGGAGCATCTCCCCACCTGATTCCCCACCGCAGAAGGAAACGGCCAGCCATGTCCACGCAGCCAGCCAAAGCCAGCAAGCCCGCCGCGGAAATTGCCGGCATCAGCGACCGCAAGACCCTGCGCGAACGCGCCCGGCGCAACATCGAAGATGGTGCGATCACCGACAGCTACAATGCCGACCGCGAGGCAGTGATCAAGCTGCTCAACGACGCACTGGCCACCGAGTACGTCTGCGTTCTGCGCTACTACCGGCACTACTTCATGGCCAAGGGCATGCTGGCCGACGCGGTGAAAGCCGAGTTCCTCGAGCATGCACAGCAGGAGCAGGCGCATGCCGGCAAGCTGGCCGAGCGCATCGTCCAGCTGGGCGGCGAGCCGGATCTCAACCCGGATACGCTGACCGCGCGTTCGCACGCCGAATACAAGGAAGGCAGCGACCTGCGCGACATGGTGCGCGAGAACCTGGTGGCCGAGCGCATCGCCATCGACAGCTATCGCGAGATGATCAACTTCATCGGTGACCGCGATACCACCACCAAGCGCATCCTTGAAGAGATCCTGGCGCAGGAAGAAGAGCACGCCGACGAGTTCGCCGACCTGCTGGATGGGTGGATCGGGGAGTAGTCGCTACGCCACGCGATCGCTGCCATCTACGACGTTGTAGAGCCGAGCCCATGCTCGGCTGACCGCGGCACGCACGTCGCAGGAGCAGCCGAGCATGGGCTCGGCTCTACAGCAGCGTGACAACATGCGGGAAGTGCCATCCTAGGTCGGCATCTAGCGCAGGACGTTGAACCGCACCTGCGTCCAGGCGCCGTCGGCTGCCAACGCGGTCAGGGTGTGCGTGCCGGGTTCGGCGAACTCTCGCTGCATCAGCTGCGCGCCGTGGGTCTGCGCAATCCAGCGTCCATCCAGCAGCCACTCCACCGCCTGCTCGCTGCCCAGCGCGCGCAGCTGCAGGCGTACGCCATGTTCCGAATTCGGCGCGCGCGCCAGCGTGGCGCCATCGTTGAGCCCATCGATGTGTAGCGCAACGCTGGCCTCGCGGCCATCATCACGGCAGTCCGGCGACAGCGCCGGCAGCTGCGAGGCTTCGCGCGTGGCCTTGGACAGCCATGGCGACAGCAACGCTGGCCAGCGCGCGATCTCGCGCGCTACTTCTTCGTGCGGCAAGCGGCAATCGGCTGACACGCGCAGACCGGTACGCGCATCGGCAAGGTAGCGCTGCCGACCCGGTTGCCAGCGCCGTGCTTCGCGCTCGGGGAAGGTCGGCGGTGCGGCGCCATCAAGCAGGTAAGCCGGCATCCTGCGCTGGCAGAGTGCCGTGGGCAGCCCCTCGGCACGTTCGCCGGTGGGCCAGCAGACATCTTCCTGGCTGACACTGGCCGGCATCGGCGCGGCCGCCGAATCACCGCGCTGGCGCGGCAGGCTGTCCACCACCTCAAACATCAGCGGCAGCGCGGTCACCGCGCCGTACTGGCCCGGTAGCGGTGTGCCGTCCGGCCGGCCCACCCACACGCCCACGGTGTAGTGGCGGGTACTGCCGATCGCCCACGCATCGCGGTACCCGTAGCTGGTGCCGGTCTTCCACGCCACGCGCGGGCGGCCACCGACATCGAACGTCCCGACGCTGTACCCCGGCCGCGGATTCGATTCCAGCATCTCGCGCACGATCCAGCTGGCACCCGGCGAGGCCAGGCGCCGCTCGATCATCGGCTCGTCATCGGTGTAGCGCACGCGCCCGGCGATGCCATTGCGGTTGAGTGCAGCGAATGCGCCGACCAGGTCTTCCAGCCGCGCGCCGGTGCCGCCCAGGATCAGCGACAGATTGGGCGTACTGCCTGGCGGGAAACGCAGCTGGATGCCCGCGTGCGACAGACGTGCAGCGAAGCGCGCGGCGCCGACCCGCTGCAGCAGGTCCACCGAGGGCACGTTCAGTGACAACCGCAAAGCGCTTGACGCGCCGATCGGCCCGTTGAAGGCCATGTCGAAGTTGCCGGG
This sequence comes from Stenotrophomonas sp. GD03958, assembly GCF_029839005.1. Taxonomy (NCBI): domain Bacteria; kingdom Pseudomonadati; phylum Pseudomonadota; class Gammaproteobacteria; order Lysobacterales; family Lysobacteraceae; genus Stenotrophomonas; species Stenotrophomonas sp. GD03958. The sequence continues at coordinate 44,107 of NZ_JAOBZT010000015.1, forward strand.
GCGGTAGCTGCCGAAACTCTGCGGCGCATCGACCAGCAGGCTTTCCGAATGGATCAGGCCATCATCCAGCGCCATCGCATAAAGGAACGGCTTGAGCGTGGAGCCCGGCGAGCGCCAAGCCTGCACCATGTCCACGTGGCCGAGCCGCTGGCGGTCGCCGAAGGACAGGGTGCCGACATAGGCACGCGCCTGCAGGGTCTGGTTGTCGACCACCAGCAGCGCGGCCGAGGTGCGCTCGGGCAGCGTCGAGAAATAGCTGGCCACGCGTTCCTCCAGCGTGCGCTGCAGGCCGATGTCGATGCTGCTCTGGATGCGTGCCCGGCCCGGATGCGCCGAATGCAGGCGCTGCGCCAGCAACGCGGCGTGCAGCGGCGGCCGCAGCGAGCGCGCCACCACGTTCTCGATGCGCGCATCGTCCACCTCTTCGGCTGTCCACACGCCCAGCTCGGCCATGCGTGATAACACCTTGTCGCGTGCCTTCTGTGCCGCTTCCGGGTGGCGGTCCGGGCGCAGCCGGCTCGGCGCCTGCGGCAGCACCGCCAGCAACGCGGCCTCGGCATGTGACAGCTGCGCCGCCGGCTTGCCCAGATAGGCCCAGCTGGCCGCTTCCACGCCTTCGATGGTGCCGCCGTAGGGCGCGCGCTCCAGATACAGGGCCAGGATCTGCTGCTTGCTCAGGTGCACTTCCAGCTGCACCGCGCGCAGCATCTGCTTGAGTTTGCCCCAAGGCGTGCGCGAGTGCGGGTCGAGAATGCGCGCCACCTGCATGGTCAGGGTCGAACCGCCGGACACGATGCGGCCGCCGCGCAGCAGCTGGCCGCTGGCACGCAGCATCGCCACCGGGTTGATCCCCGGATGGCGCCAGAACCAGCGGTCTTCGTAGGTCAGCAACGCCTGCAGGTACAGCGGCGAGACGCTGTCGATCGAGGCAGGATAACGCCACACGCCCTCGGCATCGGCGAACGCACGCAGTGGCGTGCCGTCGGCGGCCACCACCAGAGTGCTGGTTTCGCGCTGCTTCGGCAGCGGGGGCGGGAAGGCGAAATCCAGCACCAGCAGCAGTGCCAGCGTGGCGGCCATGCCCCAGCGCAGCCACGGCCACAGAGGCTGCAGCCGGCGGCGCAGGGCTGCCAGCCGGGTCGTCATCCTGTTCTTCATTGCAGCGTGCCGCATTGGAGCTTGCCAGCTGGACGGGCCGCGCCGTCGCGGCCCATCCGTGGGATCAAGGCTGCACCACCGTGATCGTGGTCGGGTTGCTGCGGCCAACGCCACGCAGCTGCGGCCGGTACATGTCCTCCACCAGCGGTGGCGGCACCGAGTAGGTACCCGGGGTCACCGCGCGCACCAGGTAGAACACGTTGGCCTTGCTGCCACGCGAGAGCTTCAGCGCAGCCACGTAGCGGTCGTCGCGGAACTCCTCGTGCTTGGTATCGGCCGCTTCACCGCGGTCGCTGATGGTGATGCCATCGACCACCACATCGGCCCACTGCTTGGCGTCGCCCAGGTTGAAGTTCTCGATCTCCAGGCCCGCCGGCAGCAGGTCGGTCAGCAGCGCATCGGGCATCGTGGTGTCGGCGGTGACGGTGACGCGCACGATCAGTGCTTCGCCTTCCTTCAGCGGTCGCGGCGACCACGGTTTGCCATCGGTACCGAAGTAGCTCCGTTCAATACCCAGCACGCTGTTGTCCGGCGCCGGTGCGCTGCGCGGGATGCCGGCCACGTCGATGCTGGCGAACATCGGCGGCTGCCCCTGCGGAGTGAAGCGCACACCGCTGGCCAGCTCACTGGCGCTGAAGTTGCGGCCGAACAGCTTGCGCTCGCCGATGGCTTCGCTGTTGCCACCGATCACCAGTTCACCGGCCACCAGCGCCTTCTGGTTGGCGGCGAGCGCCTTGCCGAGACGTGCAATCGCCACCTGTTCCTGCGTGCTCAGCCACATCCAGCCGGCATTGCGGCGCGCATCCAGGCCGCGGCCGAGGTCAACCGCACGTGCATCCCAGGCCGGCTTGGCCAGCTTGTTTTCGTGGGTCAGCGCGATCATCAGCGCGTCATCACGGATCGCACTGCCGTAGTCGCCGAAGTACGAGAGGCGCTCGCTGCTGGACTTGGCAAAGGCCGCCGCCAGCGCGGCCTGGCCACGCTTGGCATCGCCCTGCAGTGACAGCGCCACGCCCAGGTGGACCAGCGACAGGCCGCCCACCGCCTTGCTGCGCTCGTTGTCGTACAGCGTGCGCAGGGTACCGAGCGGTGCACGGTTGACCCGGGCCAGCACGTAGCCCGAATAGGCCTGGTTGGCGAACTTCAGCTTCTCGCGGTCGTCCTGCCCGTAGAACTGGTTGCCGCCGGACAGCAGATCCTCGCTAAGCCGGTTGAGCGCCTTCTGCAGCACGTTGTCGGGCACCGCGAAACCGGCATCCTTGGCGTCGAGCAGGAACTCGGTGATGTACGGGGTCAGCCACGGGTTCACGTAGCCGTCGTCACCCCACATCGAGAAGTTGCCGTTGGCCACCTGCATCGACGCCAGGCGACCGAACGCACCTTCCATGCGCTCGCGACGGGTCTTGGCATCCAGGCCGTCGGCACCGAGCATCGACGACGTCGCCTGGTCCAGGATCAGTGCGGCGTAGCCCTTGCTGGTGGTCTGCTCGGCGCAGCCGTAGGGGTAGTTCAACGCGCCCTGCAGGGCACTGGCGAACGGGATTGGCGGCAGCGGGCTGACCAGCAGGCGCGCGTTCACCGACTCGGCCATCAGGCCGTCGGTCAGGCTGTTGTCGAGGCTGACCGCGGCCAGTGGATCCAGCGTGCGTACCTGCGAGCGCAGCACCTGCGGCCACGCCGCACGCACCGGCAGGTCGTAACGGCGATCGGCCTTGAAGCCGTTGCCGTCCACCCGCACCCGCACCTTGGCCACGCTGTGGCCCTCGCGTGCCGAAAGCGGGAAGCTCAACGTGGTCTTGGCGTCGGCATTCAACTGCACGCTGCGGCTGCCCTCGCCCAGGTTCAGCGGGCCCTCGCTTTCCACCTTCACGTTGAACTGGCCCGGCTTGCCGGTGAAGTTCTGCACGTCCAGGGTCACGGTGCTGCGGTCGCCCGGGGCCAGCACGCGCGGCATGCTGGCTTCGGCCAGGATCGGTGCGCGTACTATGGTTTCCACGTCGCGCTTGCCGTACTGGTCATCGCTGTAGACCAGCGCCGACACGCGCAGGGTACCGTTGAAGTCCGGCACCTTCAGGCGGATGCGGGCATTGCCCTTGGCATCGAGCTGCACCGGGCCGGAGAACAGGTCCACGGTCTGCACGCGCGCAGTCGGGCGCTTGGCCTGCGGCAATGCCTGCAGTGCCATGTCGCCACCGAACTTCAGCTTGCCGCTGCCACCATCGAAGCTCTCGATCACCCGGCTGTAGATGTCATAGGCATCGATGCCGAGGCGACGCTGGGCGAAGAAGTGCGCGCCGGCGTCGGGCACCGGGAAACGGGTGATGTTGAGGATGCCCACGTCCACCGCCGAGACGGTGACGTGCGCCATCTTGCCGGCCAACTGTGGTGCGCTGACCGTCACCGGCAGGTCCTGCTCCGGGCGCATCTGCTTGGGCGCGGCCAGGCCGACGGCCACGGTGCGGCCCTTGCGGTCCATCGGCACATGCACCACGCCCACGGCACGGGCCGGAGTGATCTTGCTCGGCGCACTGCCGCCACGGAACACCAGCGCGGTGATGTAGACGTCGTGGCGTTCCCAGTCAGCGGTGACCGGAATCTTGAAGGTCGAACCCGGCTTGGCCTCGATGTCCTGCACGTACAGCATGCGGTCGGTCTCGACCATCAGGATGCCCTTGCCGGCATGCGGCGGGGTCACCGTCACTTCCAGGGTGTCGCCGGCCTTGTAGCCGGTCTTGTCCAGGCCCAGCTTGACCTTGTCCGGGCGCGCGTCCAGGCCGCGGTTGTCATCGCCCCAGCTCCAGCCGGCGCGGAACGGGTAGCGGCTGGTCAGGCCGGTGGACGGATCGAACACGTCCACGCGGTACTCGCCCCACTCCACCCGGAAATCGAAGGCGACCGCGCTGCCGCCGGCATCGACGGTGCGCGTTTCCTTGTTCTCGAAACGGCGGGTGAAATCGTAGTCCCAACGGTTGTCGTTGAAGGTCCAGTGGTAGTCGCGCAGTTCCCGCACCAGGGTGATCTTCAGGCCCTTGGCCGGCTGCGGCGCGCCGGTGGCATCCACGCGCATCAGCTCGAAGCGCGCGTTGCCGTTGGAGTCGGCACCGTCCTCGGGGTTGAACAGCGGGCGAACGCCGACCAGCGCGTTGGCCGGCCACATCACCCGCTTCAGGGTACGGGTGACCGTGCGGCCACCGGTTTCATACAGGCTGCCGGACAGCACCACGGCAATCGGTGCCTTGGCCTTGGCCGCCTCTTCCGGCAATGCCACGTCCTCGCGCAGCTGGCCGTTGGCCGGCAGCGTGGTGTCGATCACGTCCTTGGCTTCGCGCGGCAGCTGCAGGGTCGGGTCACCGAAGAAGTAGCCCGGCAGGCCTTCCACCGGCTGCTGCTCGGCGGCCACCGCCATGCGCGCGGTGAAGCGGTTGCCATCGGCCGGTGCCCCGTACAGATAGGCACCATTGGCCTGCAGGCGCAGGTCCTCACCCGGCTTCAGCGTCTTCTGCGCGCTGTCCAGGTCCAGTTTCATGCGCTCGGGCAGGAACTCCTCGATGCGCAGGGTCATGCCCTGGATCGCTTCCTTGCTGGCCGGGTCGGTGCGGAACTCGACCTGCCAGCGCCCGGTCGGCGCCTCGGCGGGGATCACCTGCTCGAAATTGATGTAGCCCTGTTCACCCGGCTGCAGGCGGGTCTCGCGGAACGTCTTGCCGTCGGGCTGCTTCAGGCGCAGGAACACCGGTTGCGCCTTGACCGGCTTGCCATCGTTGTCACGCAGCAGCGCGGACAGGCGCACGGTCTCGCCCGGGCGGTACAGGTCGCGGCCGGACCAGGCATAGACATCGAACCATGCGTTGTCGCGGCCGGCCACGGCGAATTCGCTCAGGTCCAGCGCTGGCTGGTTGAACGGCAGGAAGCTGGTGTCCTTGCCGCTGCTGGCGACCAGCACGTGGGTGGCATCCAGGGTGTAGTTCAGCAGCGCATTGCCGTTGCCGTCGGTGCTGCCCTTCAGCACCACCTCGCCCTTGGCGTCGAGCACGCGCAGGTCGATGCCCTTCAGCGGCGCGCCGTCCTTGAGACCGGCGGTATGCACGAACAGCTTGTCCTTGTAGGCCCGGGTGTGCAGGCCGATGTCACTGACCGAGAAGAACGCGGTATCGAATTCGCCCTCATAGTCGCCGGTGCGCTTGAGCAGTGCGAAGTACAGGCCCGGCTCCTGCAGTTCCTTGATGTCCTGGGTCGGCAGGTAGGTCAGCACCCGCTCGTTCTGCTTGCCGCCAAGGATGAAGCGGTTGACGTAGACCGGCTCGGCCAGCTTGTTGATCGGGCTGCGCTCGTAGTCGCTGCTGAGCTCCCAGCTGCCACGGCGGCCACCGCGCTGGTACTGGCTGAAGAAGGTCGGCAGGTCCTTCTCGCGCACGCGCAGGAACTCGACGTCCACTTCCGGCACGTTCACCGAGACCACCGGCAGGCCACGGCTGTCCTTGGCCGGCAGCACGCTGCCCTGCGAGGCGAACCCAACCACCGGCTTCAGCTCGCCACTGAACACCTTCTGCTTCAGTTCCTTGCCCAGCCGGCTGCCATCGGCGGCCAGCAGGTCCGGCGAGACCACCAGGCTGAATTCCTTGCCGGCCTCGACGAACGGGTAGCGCAGGGTCAGGCCGTCATCGGACAGCGTCCAGCTGCTGTCGTCGGTGCCGACCTTCTCCTCGAAGCGCACCAGCGTGTCGAAATCCTGGGTGCCGACCAGCGGGCGCGAGAACTCCAGCGCCAGCGACAGGCCGTCATTCTTCTGGTCCGGGTAGGCACGCAGCAGGGTGAATTCCTTCACCTGCTCGGCCTTGGTGGTGATGGCTTCACCGCTGGCCTTGGGCAGCTGCCCGCTGTCATTGCGGCAGCCGGCCAGGCCCAGCAACAGGCCTCCTGCCAGTACCGCCGCCGCCCATCCCCACCGCTTCCGCCGTGCCGGACCGCTCATGTCGTCACTCCTTGATCGAGGTGGCCATTATAGGCAGGCCGCGTCAAGGTGTTGACGCGATTTCGGCAATTGCCGCGGGTGCGGGTGGTGCCGGCCGCTGGCCGGCAACCGGCATGGCAGGTTGGATGGGATTGCCGGCCAGCGGCCGGCACTACCGATCGCCCTAGCCCGGCAGATACAGGTCCACGTAGTCGGTCACCGGCATTGCCGCCAGGGCCACCGGGTCCAGCGATGCGGCCAGGATGCGCTGCTGCTGGCTGGTCGGGAAGCGGCGGGCCAAGTGCCGGCGGAACTTGTCCATCAGCAACGGAATGCCTTCCTCGCGACGGCGCGCGTGGCCCAGCGGGTACTCCACCAGCACCTCCGGCAGCGCGGTGCCATCGGTGAAGCGCACGCTCAGGCCATTGGCGATGCTGCGCTTCTCAGGGTCCAGGTAATCGGCGCTGAGCTGCGGGTCTTCATGGCAGGTCATCTTCGCGCGCAGCGCATCGATGCGCGGATCCGCCGCCACATCGTCCTCGTAGTCCTCGGCCGTCAACCGCCCGTGCAGCAGCGCGATCGCGACCATGTACTGCACGCAGTGGTCACGGTCAGCGGGATTGTGCAACGGGCCCTGCTTGTCGATGATGCGGATGCAGGCTTCTTGGGTCCGGATCGCGATGTGCGCGATGTCCTCGACCCGCCGCCCCATCGCACGCAAGTGCTGGTGCAGCATGACCGCGGCCTCCACTGCGGTCTGGCCGTGGAACTCGGCCGGGTAGCTGATCTTGAACAGCACGTTCTCCATCACATAGCTGCCCAGCGGTCGCCCCAGCGTCAGTGCCTGACCGCGCATGGACACGGCCTCGAAGCCCCAGGTTGGCGCGCTCAGCACGCTGGGATAGCCCATCTCACCACTGGCCGCCATCAAGGCCAGGCGCACGCCACGGCTGGTCGCATCGCCGGCCGCCCAGCTCTTGCGCGAGCCGGTGTTGGGAGCGTGCCGGTAGGTGCGCAGCGCTTGGCCATCGACCCAGGCCAGTGACAGCGCATTGAGCATGCGCTCGCGGTCCAGCCCGAGCAGTTGGGCGACCACGGCCGTGGTGGCCACCTTGACCAGCACCACGTGGTCGAGCCCCACCCGGTTGAAGGAGTTCTGCAGCGCCAGCACGCCCTGGATCTCGTGCGCCTTGATCATCGCCAGCAGCACGTCGTGCACCGTGGGCGCCAGGCGGCGCAGGGCCTGCGCGTTGCGCCCCAGCCAATCGCAGACGGCGAGGATGCCGCCCAGGTTGTCCGAGGGATGGCCCCATTCCGCGGCCAGCCAGGTGTCGTTGAAATCCAGCCAGCGCACCATTGCGCCGAGGTTGAAAGCCGCCTGCACGGGGTCCAGCACGTAATGCGTACCCGGCACGCGCGCACCGTTGACCACGCTGATGCCCGGCACCAGGGGACCGAGCAGCTTGCTGCAGGCCGGGAAGGACAGTGCTTCCAGGCCGCAGCCGAGCGTGTCGAGCAGGCAGTGGTGTGCGGTCTGGAAGGCCAATGGCGAGTCGATCCGCGCGTCCCGCACGTAGTCGACGATGTCCACAAGCAGCGCATCCCACGCTGCACGCTCGTTGGATCGGGTGTGGCTGCCGGACATCGTGGGCCTCCTCGTGGGAGTGCACGGTTGCCCGTGCACCATGCCAACCCCGGTTGGCGGTTACCCGAGCATCACTCGGCCGGCACCCGCACCTTGCCTTCCATCAGCACGCGGGCGCTGCGGCTCATGATGGCCTTGGTCACTGTCCACTGGCCGTCAACGAGACCGGCTTGCGCACCCACGCGCAACGTACCGGAGGGATGGCCGAAGGTCACCGATTCGCGTTCGCCACCACCGGCCGCGCGATTGACCAGCGTGCCCGGGATCGCCGCTGCGGTACCGATTGCAACCGCGGCAGTGCCCATCATCGCGTGGTGCAGCTTGCCCATCGACAGCGCCCGCGCGTGCAGGTCGATGGCCGAGGCCGGAATGGCCTTGCCGCTGGAGGATACGTAATCCTGCGCTGGAGCCACGAACGCCACCTTCGGCGTGTGCTGGCGGGTGGCGGCGTCTTCCAGTTTCGGGATCAGGCCCATGCGCAGCGCGCCGTAAGCACGAATGGCCTCGAATTTCTGCAGCGCCGCCTTGTCTTCGTTGATTGCAGGCTGCAGCTCGGTGCCGGTGTAGCCCAGGTCGGCCGCATTGAGGAAGATGGTCGGAATGCCGGCGGTGATCATGGTCACCTCGAAACTGCCAACGCCCGGCACGTCCAGGGTATCGACCAGGTTGCCGGTCGGGAACATCGCGCCCGCATCGCCGTCATCGGATGGATCGATGAATTCCAGCTGGATCTCGGCGGCCGGGAAGGTCACGCCATCCAGCTCGAAATCGCCGGTCTCCTGCACTTCGCCATCGCGCATCGGCACGTGGGCGATGATGGTCTTGCCGATGTTGGCCTGCCAGATGCGCACGGTGCACAGGCCATCGCGCGGCACGCGGGACGGATCGATCAGGCCGTTGGCGATCGCGAACGGACCCACTGCAGTACTGAGGTTGCCGCAGTTGCCGCTCCAGTCGACGAAGGCGGTGTCGATCGAGACCTGCCCGTACAGGTAGTCCACATCGTGGTCCGGCACCGAGGCGGTGGAGATGATCACGCACTTGCTGGTGCTGGAGGTGGCGCCCCCCATGCCGTCAGTCTGCTTGCCATACGGATCGGGCGAGCCGATCACGCGCATCAGCAGCGCATCGCGTGCGGCGCCCGGCACCTGCGCGGCTTCGGGCAGGTCCTGCAGGCGGAAGAACACGCCCTTGCTGGTGCCGCCGCGCATGTAGGTGGCGGGAATACGGAGTTGCGGGAGGAAGGTCATGGATGTGTTCCTTGCAAAGAAAGACGGCCCGTTGCCGGGCCGTCGGATGTCTTACGCCACCTTGGCGCCTTCCAGGAAGTCCTGGGCGAAGCGCTGCAGCACGCCACCGGCTTCGTAGATCGCCACTTCCTCGTCGCTGTCCAGGCGGCAGGTCACTGGCACGATCACGTCCTGGCCGTCGCGGCGGTGGATGACCAGGGTCAGGTCGGCGCGCGGGGTGCGCTCGCCGATCACGTCGAAGGTCTCGGTGCCGTCGATGCCCAGGGTCAGGCGGGTGGTGCCCGGCTTGAACTCCAGCGGCAGCACACCCATGCCGATCAGGTTGGTGCGGTGGATGCGTTCAAAGCCTTCGGCCACGATCGCTTCCACACCTGCCAGGCGCACGCCCTTGGCGGCCCAGTCACGCGAGCTGCCCTGGCCGTAGTCGGCACCGGCGATGATGATCAGCGGCTGCTTGCGCTCCATGTAGGTCTCGATCGCTTCCCACATGCGCATCACCTTGCCTTCCGGCTCCACGCGCGCCAGCGAACCCTGCTTCACGCTGCCATCGTCGTTGCGCACCATTTCGTTGAACAGCTTCGGGTTGGCGAAGGTGGCGCGCTGTGCGGTCAGGTGGTCACCGCGGTGGGTAGCGTAGGAATTGAAGTCCTCTTCCGGCAGGCCCATCTTCGCCAGGTATTCGCCGGCGGCACTCGACGCCAGGATCGCGTTGGACGGCGACAGGTGATCGGTGGTGATGTTATCCGGCAGCACCGCCAGCGCGCGCATGCCTGCCAGCGTGCGCTCGCCGGCCAGTGCGCCCTCCCAGTACGGAGGACGACGGATGTAGGTGCTCTGCGGGCGCCAGTCGTACAGCGGGCTGACTGCGGCACCGTTCTCCACGCGCACGTTGAACATCGGGTTGTAGACCTTGCGGAACTGCTCGGGCTTCACCGAGGCCTTCACCACCGCGTCGATCTCGGCATCGCTCGGCCAGATATCCTTCAGGCGCACCTCGTTGCCATCGGCGTCCACGCCCAGCACGTCCTTCTCGATATCAAAGCGCACGGTGCCGGCGATGGCATAGGCGATCACCAGCGGCGGCGAGGCCAGGAAGGCCTGCTTGGCGTACGGGTGGATGCGGCCATCGAAGTTGCGGTTACCCGACAGCACAGCCGTTGCGTACAGGTCACGGTCGATGATTTCCTGCTGGATCTTCGGGTCCAGCGCACCACTCATGCCATTGCAGGTAGTGCACGCGAAGGCGACGATGCCGAAGCCGAGCTGTTCCAGGTCCGGCAGCAGACCGGATTCTTCCAGGTACAGCTGCACGGCCTTGGAACCCGGCGCCAGCGAGGACTTCACCCACGGCTTGCGCAGCAGGCCACGTTCGTTGGCCTTGCGCGCCAACAGTGCTGCGGCGATCACGTTGCGCGGGTTGGAGGTGTTGGTGCAGCTGGTGATGGCGGCGATGATCACCGCGCCATCGGGCATCAGGCCCTGCGCCTGCTCGGCCTTGCCCGCTGCCAGCTTGGCCTCGTCGGCGATGCCGCGCTCGGCCAGCTCGGCGGTCGCCACGCGCTTGTGCGGGTTGGACGGGCCGGCCATGTTGCGCACTACGCTGGACAGGTCGAAGCGCAGCACGCGCTCGTACTGCGCGGTGGCCAGGTCGTCAGCCCACAGGCCAGTGGTGCGGGCGTAGTTCTCCACCAGCGCCACCTGCGATTCCTCGCGGCCGGTCAGGCGCAGGTAATCGATGGTCTGCCCGTCGATGTAGAACATCGCGGCGGTCGCGCCGTATTCGGGGCACATGTTGGAGATGGTGGCGCGGTCACCGATGGTCAGTGCCGCCGCCCCCTCGCCGAAGAATTCAAGGTACGCGCCGACCACGCGCTCCCTGCGCAGGAATTCGGTCAGCGCCAGCACCACGTCGGTGGCGGTGATGCCCGGCTGCGGCCTGCCGGTCAGCTCGACGCCGATGATGTCCGGCAGCCGCATCCACGAGGCACGACCGAGCATCACGTTCTCCGCTTCCAGACCGCCCACACCAATGGCGATCACACCCAGCGCATCCACGTGCGGGGTGTGGCTGTCGGTGCCCACGCAGGTATCCGGGAAGGCCACGCCGTCCTGCACGTAGACCACCGGCGACATCTTCTCCAGGTTGATCTGGTGCATGATGCCGTTGCCCGGCGGAATCACGTCCACGTTCTGGAACGCCTGCTTGGTCCAGTCGATGAAGTGGAAACGGTCTTCGTTGCGGCGATCCTCGATGGCGCGGTTCTTCTCGAAGGCCTGCGGATCGTAGCCACCGCATTCCACCGCCAGCGAGTGATCGACGATCAACTGCACCGGCACCACCGGATTGACCTTGGCCGGGTCACCGCCCTTGTCAGCAATCGCATCACGCAGGCCGGCCAGGTCCACCAGAGCAGTCTGGCCGAGGATGTCGTGGCAGACCACGCGTGCGGGGAACCATGGGAAATCGAGGTCGCGGCGGCGCTCGATCAGCTGCTTCAGCGAATCGCCGAGCGTGGCCGGATCGCAGCGGCGCACCAGGTTCTCGGCCAGCACGCGCGAGGTGTACGGCAGAGTGGCGTAGGCGCCGGGCTGGATCGCATCGACGGCGGCACGCGCGTCGAAATAGTCCAGCGCGCTGCCGGGGAGGTTCTTGCGGTAATCGGTATTCATGGGCTGGCGGAATGCTTGGGGCGGGCCGGGTGCCGGCGGTGCGGCGGCGAGAGCATCCGGCCGGCACGCGGCCGGCCGGATGAATACAGCAGGTGGATCAGACGCGCTTGTCGATGGCGACGAAGTCGCGGTCTTCCGGACCGATGTAGTTGGCGCTCGGGCGGATGATCTTGCCGTCGATGCGCTGCTCGATGATGTGCGCGCTCCAGCCGGCGGTGCGGGCGATCACGAACAGCGGAGTGAACATCGCGGTCGGCACGCCCATCATGTGGTAGCTGACGGCGCTGAACCAGTCCAGGTTCGGGAACATCTTCTTGATGTCCCACATCACCGATTCCAGGCGCTCGGCGATGTCGTACATCTTCATGCTCGACTGCTCTTCAGACAGCTCGCGGGCCACGTCCTTGATCACCTTGTTGCGCGGGTCGGACACGGTATAGACCGGGTGGCCGAAGCCGATCACCACTTCCTTGCGCTCGACACGGGCCTTGATGTCTTCCTCGGCTTCATCCGGGTTGTCGTAGCGCTTCTGCACTTCGAACGCCACTTCGTTGGCACCGCCATGCTTGGGACCGCGCAGCGCGCCGATGCCACCGCAAATCGCGCTGTACATGTCGCTGCCGGTGCCGGCGATGACCCGGCAGGTGAACGTCGAGGCGTTGAACTCGTGCTCGGCGTACAGGATCAGCGAGGTGTGCATCGCCTTCACCCACGAGTCCTGCGGCTTCTCGCCGTGCAGCAGGTGCAGGAAGTGGCCACCAATCGAGTCATCGTCGGTTTCCACGTCGATGGCACGGCCGTTGTGGCTCCAGTGGTACCAGTACAGCAGCATCGAGCCGAGGCAGGCCATCAGCTTGTCGGCAATGTCGCGCGCGCCCGGGTGGTTGTGGTCGTCCTTCTCCGGCGCCACGCAGCCGAGCACGGAGACACCAGTGCGCATCACGTCCATCGGGTGTGCCGACGGCGGCAGTTCTTCCAGCGCGGCCTTCACCGCCGCCGGGATGCCACGCAGCGACTTCAGCTTGGCCTTGTACGAAACCAGCTCGGCGCGGGTCGGCAGCTTGCCGTGCACCAGCAGGTAGGCGATCTCCTCGAATTCGCTGGTGTTGGCCAGGTCCAGGATGTCATAGCCACGGTAGTGCAGGTCGTTGCCGCTGCGGCCCACGCTGCACAGCGCGGTGTTGCCGGCAGCGGTGCCGGACAGGGCGACGGACTTCTTCGGCTTGAAGGTGGGGGTTGCGGTCGTATCGTTCATGTTTCCCTCCGAAACTTGATGGTGCAGGGTACTGCTTATTTCTTGGCGGCGAACAGCGCATCGAGCTGCTGCTCGAAGGCGTGATAGCCGATGCGGTCGTACAGCTCTTCGCGGGTCTGCATGGTCTCCACCACGTTGCGCTGATGGCCATCGCGGCGCACCGCCTGGTACACGTTCTCGGCCGCCTTGTTGGCCGCGCGGAACGCCGACAGCGGGAACAGCTGGATGGCGACGCCGGCCGAGGCCAGTTCATCGCGACTGAACAGCGGGGTGGCACCGAATTCGGTGATGTTGGCCAGCACCGGCACCTTCACCGCGTCCACGAAGCGGCGGTAGGTGTCCAGATCGTAGGCGGCCTCGGCGAAGATGCCGTCGGCACCGGCCTCGACGCAGGCGATGGCGCGCTCGATCGCCTTGTCCACGCCGTCCACCTGGATGGCATCGGTACGCGCGATCAGGAAGAAGTCCGGGTCGGTCTTGGCATCGGCAGCGGCCTTCACGCGGTCGACCATTTCACCCTGCGAGACGATTTCCTTGCCCGGGCGGTGACCGCAGCGCTTGGCGCCGACCTGGTCTTCGATGTGGCAGGCGGCCGCGCCGGCCTTGATCAGCGACTTCACGGTGCGCGCGATGTTGAACGCGCTCGGGCCGAAGCCGGTGTCGATGTCGACCATCAACGGCAGGTCGCAGACATCGGTGATGCGGCGCACGTCCACCAGCACGTCTTCCAGGGTGTTGATGCCCAGGTCCGGCAGGCCCAGCGAGCCCGCGGCAACACCGCCGCCAGACAGGTAAATGGCGCGGAAGCCGGCGCGCTTGGCCAGCAGGGCGTGGTTGGCGTTGATCGCGCCGATCACCTGCAACGGCGATTCGGCAGCCAGCGCCTCACGGAAGCGGGCACCGGCGGAGAAAGGGGCGGAAGCGGTCATGCGGCGATCCAGGTTGAAGTACGGGACAGAGGGCGCAAGCCCCGTGCCAAGCTGCAAGTCTTTGATTTCACAGACATGACCACCCCGCAACAGTGAAACATATGAAACATTGAAACGGATGTATCATGAAACATTCCGACCAATTGTTGCCGTCATGTACCTGCCCCGCACCCCGCTGCGCCACGCCGATGCCGACCCCGGCCGTCCGGTGATCTGGACCGTCAGCGTTTCGCGCCTGACCGGCCTGCTCGGCGACGTCATCCCCGAGTTCGACCGCCGTGCGCGCATCGAGCAGATCAACCTCGGCTTCGAGGAAGCCGTGGACGTGATCGGCAAACGCCTGCGCCGTGAGCATTGCGACGTAGTGATCGCCGGCGGCTCCAATGCCGCCTGGCTACGCGGCCGGCTGGAGCTGCCACTGGTGCCGATCCAGGCCAACGGCTTCGACCTGATGGAAGCGCTGGCCCGTGCCCGCCGCATAGCCAGCCGCATCGGCCTGGTCACCCACGCCAGCGACGTGCCGGTGTTCAGCAACTTCCAGCAGAGTTTCGGCCTGGATATCGAGCATCGCCGCTTCGTCACCCGCGAGGACGCGCGCGACTGCATCGCCGACCTGCGCGCCAACGGCATCGAGGTGATCGTCGGCACCGGCATGGCCATCGACCATGCCGAGCAGGCCGGCCTGCCCGGCGTGCTGCTGTACTCCGCCGATTCGGTACGGCAGGCGTTCGAACACGCCCTCGAACTGACCCAGACCCTGGCACGTTCCGGCAGCAACCGCGCTGCACCGCGCCGGCGCCCGGCAGTGCGCAGCGACGCGCACGAACTGCTCGGCGACAGCGACTTGATGGCGCAGGTACGCGCTCAAATCGCGCTCTACGCACCGCATGACAGCACCGTGCTGGTCACCGGCGAAACCGGCACCGGCAAGGAACTGGTGGCGCGCCAACTGCACGCCGCCAGCGGCCGTCGCGGGCGCTTCGTGGCGCTGAACTGCGGCGCCATCAGCGAATCGCTACTGGAAGCGGAGCTGTTCGGCTACAGCGATGGCGCCTTCACCGGCGCACGTCGTGGCGGCCGCGTTGGCCTGGTCGAGGCCGCTGACGGCGGCACCCTGTTCCTGGATGAAATCGGCGAACTTCCGCTGCCACTGCAGACCCGCCTGCTGCGGGTGCTGGAAGAACGCGAGGTACTGCGTGTCGGCGCCACCGAACCGACCCCGGTCGACCTTCGCGTGGTGGCCGCGACCCTGCAGTCGCTGGAGCAGCGTGCGGCGACCGGTAGTTTCCGTCGCGACCTCTACTACCGCCTGGCCGCGCTGCGGATTGCCCTGCCCTCGCTGCGGGCGAGGCGTTCGGACATCCCGCTGCTGGCACAGCACTTCTTCCGCCAGCTGCGTGGCATCGACGCGCCATTGGATGAGGATGCACTGACGGTGCTGAGCGCAGCCCAGTGGCCCGGAAACGTGCGCGAACTGCGCAATCTGGTGGATCGACTACGCATCCACTGGCAACCCGGTGAAGGGCTGATCGATGCCGCGCGACTGCTGCAGCTTGCGCCCGAGCTGGCAAGCGAAGGCGCGACGGCACTGCCGCTGGAAAGCAACGGCAAACGCCCGCCGCGTGCGCAGCTGGAAGCATTGCTGCAGGAACATCGCAATGACCGCGAGGGCATGGCACAGGCGCTGGGCGTATCACGCACCACGCTATGGCGCTGGCTGCGCGCGGCAGGTTTGTAGAGCCGAGCCCATGCTCGGCTGCTTCTGCAGGGACAACAGCCGAGCATGGGCTCGGCTCTACAGCAGCCCCGGCACCGCCCTGACTTACGGATACAGCAGGCGCTTGCTCCAGCGCCCTTCGGCGCCGGCTTCATAGCACCAGCGTTCGTGCAGGCGGAACTGCGCGCCGTACCAGAACTCGATGCGGTCAGGCACCACGCGCAGGCCGCTCCAGCCGTCGGGGCGCGGCACGTCCTTGCCTTCGAAGCGCGCATCGACCTCGGCCACACGCGCGTCGAACTCCTCGCGCGTTGCCAGCGTCTTCGACTGCTGCGAGGCCCACGCGCCGATCTGGCTCATGCGCGGGCGGCTGGCGAAATAGGCGTCGGCCTCAGCATCGGCGACCTGCTCGACACGGCCCTCGATGCGTACCTGGATGCCGGCCTCGCGCAGGCTGCGCCACAGGAACAACAGCGCGGCCTGCGGATTGGCGTGCAGCTCACGGCCCTTGTGGCTGTCCAGGTGGGTATAGAAGACGAAGCCGCGCTCGTCGAAGGCCTTCAGCAGCACGGTGCGCGCCGAGGGACGGCCCTGCGTATCGGCGGTGGCCACCGTCATCGCGTTCGGCTCGACCTCGCGGCTCTGCCTGGCCTCTTCGAACAGGGCGGCAAACGTGGACAGGGCTTCTGCGTACAGGTCGCTCATGATTGCGTTCTTCTCACACGGATTGGGCTATTGTGGCTGCATGGCCGCTGCTGCGTATATGCCCCAGGTGAAAGGATTCCCCGAAACATTGGCCGAACAGGTGCTGGACGATGCACTGGGCAGCGGCGCAGCGGTTCCAGTATTGGCGATCAGCGGCCTGCAGGGGAGCGGCAAATCGACGCTGGCCGCGCAGGTGGTGGCGCGCGCCCAGTCGCGCGGCCTGAACGCCGCCACGCTGTCCATCGATGATGTCTACCTGACCCGCGCACAGCGGCAGCGGCTGGCCCGCCAGGTGCATCCGCTGCTGATCACGCGCGGCCCGCCGGGCACCCACGACCTGACGCTGGCCCACGCGGTGCTCGACGCCGTAACCGCACGCCAGCCTTTGGCGATGCCCCGCTTCGACAAGCTGGCCGACGAACGCGTGCACGAAGCGCAATGGCCGCGTATCGAGCAGCCCCTCGATCTGCTGGTGTTCGAAGGCTGGTTCCTGGGCACGCCGGCGCAGGATGACGCCGCGCTGGACAGCCCGTTGAACGCACTGGAGCGCGAAGCCGACGCCGATGGTCGCTGGCGGCGCTGGTGCAACCAGGCGCTCGCCCGCGACTACCCGGCGCTGTGGCAGCGCTGCGACCGCCTGTGGTTCCTGCAGCCGCCGGATTTCTCGGTGGTACCGCGCTGGCGCTGGCAGCAGGAGCAGAATCTGCAGGCCGCGCAGCCGGGCCGGCACGGCATGAGCCGGCCACAGCTGGAGCGCTTCGTGCAGTACTACGAGCGGGTCAGCCGCCAGGCGCTGCATGCCCTGCCCGCCCTGGCCGACCACGTGGTGGTGCTGGACGGCCAGCGACAGGTGCAGGACGTGCGCTGAGCGCGCCTATTCCACCAGGAAGGTCACCCGCAGGTTGACCCGCCATTCGGTGATTTCGCCGCTGCCATTGGTGACCACCTTGGTCTCGTTCACCCAGGCGCCCTGGATGCCCTTGACCGTCTCGGAGACCTTCTTCAGACCGCTGCGCACGGCGTCCTCCACGCTCTTCGGCGAGGAGGCGGTGATTTCGATGACCTTGGCGACCGTCATGGCCTGTACTCCGGTTGGCGCGGGAAACCCCGCAGGAACGCCTACCCTGACGTGAAGGACGTAAAGGCCAGGGCACGGAGGTGTTAGCATCAGAGGGCATGAATCCTGCTCCGAACCTGATCCTGATCGGCCCGATGGGCGCCGGCAAAACCTGCATCGGCCGCC
This sequence comes from Stenotrophomonas sp. GD03958, assembly GCF_029839005.1. Classification (NCBI taxonomy): domain Bacteria; kingdom Pseudomonadati; phylum Pseudomonadota; class Gammaproteobacteria; order Lysobacterales; family Lysobacteraceae; genus Stenotrophomonas; species Stenotrophomonas sp. GD03958. Next base: position 61,630 of record NZ_JAOBZT010000015.1, read on the forward strand.
GCCTGGCCGAGCGTTTCACGCTGGACTTCGTCGATGTCGACCAGGCCATCGTCGACGCCGCCGGCGCCAGCATCCCGACCATTTTCGAGCACGCCGGCGAAGCCGGCTTCCGCAGCCATGAGCGGCAGGCCTTGGCCCGCGTGCTGGAAGGCCGAGGCCAACTGGTCTCCACCGGCGGCGGAGCGGTGCTGGATCCGGGCAACCGCGCATTGATTGCCCGGCGCGGCTTCGTGGTCTACCTGCGGGTCGGCGTGGCCGCGCAGCTGGAACGCCTGGCCCGCGACAAGGGCCGGCCGCTGCTGCAGCGCCCGGACCGCGAGCAGGTGCTGCATGATCTGGCCGCACAGCGCGACCCGCTGTACCGAGAACTGGCCGACCTCACGCTCGATACCGACCCGTATACCGCTGCCGACGCGACTGCCCAACTGGTAGTCAAGCTGGCCACGCAATGGCAGCGCCAGGACATGACCACATGATTTCCCCCGCCTTGCTGCAGGTCGCCGTTGGCGGCGATCGCCCCTACTCCATCACTATCGGCGCCGGTGCCCTGGCCGATGGCGCTGCACTGGTTTCACACGTGCGCGGCCGCCATGTGCTGCTGCTCAGCGACAGCGAAGTGGCTCCGCGCTATCTGGCGTCGGCCAAGCAGACGCTGTTGGCCGCACGCCCCGACCTGATCGTCGGCGAGCACGTGCTGGCCGCCGGCGAAGCCTCCAAGACGCTGGCCGAATTCGGCCGTGCCATCGAAGCGCTGGCTGCGCTCGGCGCCACCCGCGATGCCTGCGTGTTCGCGCTGGGCGGCGGCGTGGTCGGTGATCTCGCCGGCTTCGCCGCGGCCTGCTGGATGCGGGGCGTGGACTGCGTGCAGCTGCCCACCACCCTGCTGGCGATGGTCGATTCGTCTGTCGGTGGCAAGACCGCGGTCGACATTCCCGCCGGCAAGAACCTGGTCGGCGCCTTCCATCCACCGCGCGCGGTCATCGCCGATACCCGCGTGCTGGCCAGCCTGCCAGCGCGCGAGCTGCGTGCCGGCCTGGCCGAAGTGGTGAAGTACGGCGCGCTGGGCGATGCCGTGTTCTTCGAATGGCTGCAGCAGCATGCCGATGCGCTGCTGGCCGGCGAGGATGCCACGCTGGCCGAAGCCATCGCGCGCAGCTGCCGGCACAAGGCCGCCATCGTCGAGCGCGATCCATTCGAGAAGGGCGAGCGTGCCCTGCTCAACCTCGGCCACACCTTCGGCCATGCCATCGAAACCGAGCAGGGCTACTCCGCGCCCGGCCGCGATGCGCTGAACCATGGCGAGGCGGTGGCGGTGGGCATGGTGCTGGCGGCGAAGCTGTCCACCGACCTGGGCCTGGCCGACGATGCCGACCGCGCGCGCCTGCAGGCGCTGCTGGAACGCCTGGGCCTGCCGGTGGCAATCCCGGCCGGGCTCGACCCGCAGGCCCTGCTCGGCCGCATGCGCCTGGACAAGAAGAACGTGGCCGGCCGCCTGCGCCTGGTGCTGTGGCGCGGCATGGGGCGTGCCGAAGTGGTGCCGGACGTGGATGAGGCGGCGGTGCTGAAGGTGCTGTCGGGCCGGTAGAGCCGAGATGCGCGAGGGGATTGCCGGCCAGCGGCCGGCACTACCGGGATGCGCGGGAGGATTGCCAGCCAGCGGCCGGCACGACCGGGCTGCGCGGCAGGATTGCCGGCCAGCGACCGGCACGGCCGCGTTGCGGCCGGGGTCACTCTGGCCCCGCTACAATCGTCGGCATGCACGTCTACCTGCAACATCCCGACGCCGGCGCGCAGGCACCGCGCTTCCTGCGCCTGAGCCTGCTGCCGGACCTGTTCGGCGGCTGGGAGCTGCTGCGCGAGAGCGGTCGCGTCGGCAGCCGCTCGCAGTTGCGGCGCGAGCTGTTCCTGCAGGCTGACGAAGCCCGCCACGCCTTTGAGAAGGCCCGCGATGCCGAACTGCATCGCGGTTTCCAGATCCTCTCGCACGGCGACTGACGCCGCTGCCAACTTTCGTCCAAGGAATGCCCATCGTGACCAGCCCTCTCCGCAACGATCGCCTGCTGCGCGCCCTGCGCCGCGAACCGGTGGACTGCACCCCTGTCTGGCTGATGCGCCAGGCCGGCCGCTATCTGCCGGAGTACCGCGCGACCCGGGCCAAGGCCGGCAGCTTCCTGGCCATGGCCAAGACCCCGGAGATTGCCTGCGAAGTCACCCTGCAGCCGCTGCGCCGCTTCCCGCTGGATGCGGCCATTCTGTTCTCGGACATCCTCACCATTCCCGATGCGATGGGCCTGGAGCTGTACTTCGTCGAAGGCGAAGGCCCGAAGTTCCGCCACCCGGTGCGTGACGAAGCCGCCATCGCCCGGCTGGCGGTGCCGGACATGGAACAGGACCTGGGCTACGTGATGGATGCGGTGCGCCTGATCCGCCGCGAACTGGACGGCCAGGTGCCGCTGATCGGCTTCTCCGGCAGCCCGTGGACACTGGCCTGCTACATGGTGGAAGGCGGTGGCAGCAAGGACTTTGCGCGCATCAAGGCCATGGCACTGAACCACCCGCAGGCCCTGCACCGCCTGCTGGAGGTCACCACCGACGCCGTGATCGCCTACCTCGGCGCGCAGCGCGCCGCCGGTGCGCAGGCGCTGCAGGTGTTCGACACCTGGGGCGGCGTGCTGTCGCCGGCAATGTACCGCGAGTTCTCGCTGCGCTACCTGCAGCGCATCGCCGAAGGCCTGGACCGTGGCCAAGGCAGCGAACGCACGCCACTGATCCTGTTCGGCAAGGGCACCGGCCTGCACCTGGAAGCACTGTCGCAGACTGGCGCCGACGCGCTGGGCCTGGACTGGACGCTGGACCTGGATGAGGCCATGCGCCGCACCGGCGGCCGCGTCGCCCTGCAGGGCAACCTCGACCCGACCACGCTGTACGCCTCGCCGGATGCGATCGCCGCCGCTGCCGCGCGCGTGCTCGACACCTATGCCGCCGGCAACGGCGGCTCGCGCGAGGGCCATGTGTTCAACCTCGGCCATGGCATGTCGCCAGACATGGACCCGGCGCATGTACAGGTGCTGGTCGACGCAGTGCACGCGCACAGCCAACGCTGAGCATTCCGCATGCAGGTACGGCGCGACCTTGATCGCGCCGTGACCCGCAGTGCGCGATCATGGCGGCCCCCACGCTGCACCGGCCGCACCCCATGTCCACATCGCCATCGACCTACAACCGCCAGCGTCCCCTGCTGTGGCTGGTGTCCCTGGCGATCTTCATGCAGATGCTGGACTCGACCATCGTCAACACGGCGTTGCCGGCGATGGCGGCCAGCCTGGGCGAGAGCCCGCTGCAGATGCAGTCGGTGGTGTTCAGCTATGCGCTGGCGGTGGCCACCTTCATTCCCGCCTCGGGCTGGATCGCCGACCGCTATGGCACCCGGCGCACCTTCCTGGTGGCGATCATCCTGTTCACCCTCGGCTCGCTGGCCTGCGCGTTGGCCCAGCACCTGCACCAGCTGGTCGGTGCGCGCGTGCTGCAGGGCATCGGCGGTGCGATGCTGCTGCCGGTCGGCCGGCTGGCGGTGATGCGCTCGGTGCCACGCGAGGATTTCCTGCGCGCGATGAGCTTCATCGCCATCCCCGCGCTGGTCGGCCCGCTGATCGGCCCCACGCTGGGCGGCTGGCTGGTCGAGATCGCCTCATGGCACTGGGTGTTCCTGATCAACCTGCCGATCGGCGTGATCGGTTTCATCGCCGCGATGAAGATCATGCCCGACCATTACGCCAGCCATCGCACCCGCTTCGACCTGCGCGGCTACGTCATGCTGGCCTTTGCGATGGTGGTGCTGTCGCTGGCACTGGACGGCATCTCCGGGCTCGGCACGCCACACGCACTGGTGATGCTGATGACCGTGGCCGGCCTGGCGGCGCTGGTGGGCTACTGGCTGCACGCCGCCAACTCCACCGCGCCGTTGTTCTCGCTGGCGCTGTTCCGCGTGCCCAGCTACCGCATCGGCATCCTCGGCAACCTGTTCTCGCGCATCGGCAGCAGCGCCATGCCGATGCTGATCCCGTTGCTGTTGCAGGTCGGCCTGGGCCTGGGCCCGATGAACGCCGGCCTGATGATGGTGCCGGTGGCGGCGGCCGGCATGGTGTCGAAGAAGCTGGCGGTAAAGCTGGTCGAGCGCTACGGCTACCGCCGCGTACTGATGGTCAACACCGTGCTGGTGGGCCTGGCGATGGCCAGCTTCATCCTGATGACACCGGGCCAGCACCTGGCCTGGCGCCTGCTGCAGCTGGCGTTCTTCGGTGCGGTCAATTCGCTGCAGTTCACCGTGATGAACACCGTAACCCTGCGCGACCTGGACCGCGAATTCGCCAGTTCCGGCAACAGCCTGCTGTCGATGGTGATGATGCTCGCCGCTGGTTTCGGTGCCGCCGCTGCGGGCAGCCTGCTGGCCGCGTTCGGCAACCACCTGGACAGCAACAGCGCGACCGCCGCGCTGCATGCCACGTTCCTGTGCGTAGGCGCGATCACGCTGACTTCGACGATGATCTTCTGGCAGCTGCCCGATACCAAGCCGGAGCCACGGCAGGTCGAGCACGTGGCGGAGTGAGGGTGGTTCGGCAGGGCCTGCGGCCCTGTACCTGCAGAGGCTTCAAGCCAAGGCAACAGCAACAGCAACAGCAACAGCAAAAGTAGGCATTCCGTGGGATGGCGGGGCGGTGTGGGCTTGCAGGACACGCCGTAAACCCCCCTCCGGGGTCCGGCCCAGCCGCTGGCGGCTGTGCGTTCGGGCGCTTGCGAAGCAGTGCTTCGCAAACAAACCGTCCTCACCCATGGGGGCTCGATGGCGCCATCCATGGCGCCAACGGTCCTGCAAGCCCACACCGCCCCACCTCTGACAGATTTTCGCGATCGGGTAGATCCACGCCGTGCGTGAATGAGCGTCCATTGAAATCGAACATTTCGATATCTGTGAGATTTGAGCCGAGCATGGCTCGGCTCTACACAGGGCGCCGGCAGCTCGCGAGAATCTGTCAAAGGCGGGGTGGGTCCGGTTGCGGGGGCGTGAGCCGCATGGATGCGGCGACCGAGCTTACATGGACGTACTTGCAGCGTCCCCCGTAACCGGACCCACCCCGCCATCCCACAGGAAGCCAGCTTTTGCTTCGGCTGTTGCTGTTGCTCCGGCTTGCAGCAGGTGCAGGGCTGCAAGCCCTGCAATAAACCCTACCTGCCCATCGCCCTGGCGATCGCTTCCAGCAGCAGTTCACCGGTCACCGGCTTGCGCAGGAAACCGCCGATGCCGGCCGCTTCCACCTGCTGCTGCAGGTCCGGATCGGTCCGCGCGGTCACGGCAAGCAGCGGCAGCATGTAGCCCTGGTTGCGCAGGTGCTGGGCCAGTTCGAAACCGCTCAGGCCCGGCAGGTCCAGGTCCAGCAGGCCGACGTCGAAATCGCCGGCACTGATCTCGCGCAGCGCCGCCAGCGCATGGCCTGCATGCACCACCTCATGCCCACGCGCACTCAGCAGCCCGCGTATCACATCGGCCACGGTCGCGTCGTCTTCCACCAGCAGTACCCGCAATGGCGGCATGTTGGCCGCTTCCTGGCGGTGCGTATCACCCTCTGCCTCGGCATGGGCATCGACCACCATCGGCAACGGCAACGTCACGCCGAAGCAGGTGCCACGACCGAGCTGGCTCTCCACCTGGATCCGCCCTTGCATGGCATGCGCCAGTTCGCGGCAGATTGCCAGGCCCAGGCCACTGCCACCGTACTGTGCAGCGGTGCGTGCGCCATCGGCCTGCTCGAAGCGGCGGAAAAGGCGCTGCTGTTGTTCCTGGCTGATGCCCGGGCCGGTGTCGCGCACTTCGAAATGCAGCGATCGCAGTTCGGCGTCGCTGCGGGCGTGCAGGGTGATGGTGCCGCGGCTGGTGAACTTGACCGCATTCGAGAGCAGGTTCAACAGGATCTGCCGTACCCGCATTGCATCGCCGTTGGCCTGCAGGCCGGCGGGCAGCTGGTTGTCGAGCGTGAAACGCAGACCCTTCTGCGCCGCCAACGGCCCCATCAGCGCGGCCAGGTCCTGCAGCAGGCTGCCCAGTGCGAACGGCTTGTGCTGCAGCTCCAGGCGGCCCGATTCGATCCGCGCCAGGTCCAGCGCATCGTTGACCAGATGCAGCAGGTGCTCGCCGGCATGGCGGATCGATTGTGTATAGCCACGCTGCTGCGGATCCAGCGGCGAGGCCAGCAGCAGCTCGCTCATACCCAGCACACCGGTCATCGGTGTACGTATCTCGTGGCCAAGATTGGCCAGGAAGCGGGTCTTGGCCGCCGAAGCCTGTTCGGCCAGTTCCTGCTTGTGCAGCGCAAGCTGGTAGGCGTGGCGACGTTGCAGGCGCCGACGGTAAAGCCAGGCAAACCAGCTGGTCAGCAGCAGCGCGAACGAGGCAAGCATCAACAGGCCGGACAAGCTGCGCCACCACGGTGGCTGCACGCGGAATTCCAGGCTCTGCACACGTGACCAGACATGGTCAGCCGACCGCGCCTGCACTTCCAGCCGATAGCTGCCCGGTGCCAGCCGCGAGAACAAGCGCTCACCGGCGGGCCCCACTTCCACCCAGTCCGGGTCATAGCCGGCCAAGCGGTAACGATAGGTGTTGGACGCCGAATCGGCGAACGACAACAGGCGCGCGACGATGCGCAGATCGCGGTCGCCGTCGGCGATCTGCAACGGCGCGTCGTGGGTGAGGTCCAGCACCTGCTCGTTGCGGCGCACCTCCACCCGCTCGATCACCAGCGGCGCACGCCGCATCGACGGACGTACCTGCTTCGGGTCGAACACCACCACACCGGCCGGTGTACCTGCCACCAGATGACCGTCTGCCGACATCACCAGCGTGTGTTCGCGGAATTCCTGGCTCGGCAGGCCATCGTGCACGCCATACAGGCGCACACTCTGGCCGTCGGCCCCGATGCGCACCAGGCCACGCGCACTGGTTGCCCACGCCACCCCCTGCGCATCGACCACCAGCCCCGAGGCGGAGATCGCCGGGTAGCCCTGCTCTGCACCGATCACGGCCTGCCGCTCCAGCCGGCCCTGGCTCCAGCGGTAGCGCGACAGGCGGCCATCTTCGGACAGCCAGACCTGGCCATCGGTGCCCACGTGCAGTGCATGGATCGCGGTCGCCGGCGCACCCGGCACCGGCTGGAAACGCTCGCTTTCCGGCAGCCACTGCAGCAGGCCACGGCTGCTTGCCAGCCAGATATGGTCCTGTGGCCCGCATTCCACGTCCAGATTGAGCTGGCCCTGCTGCAATCCACGCTGGCCATTATCCAGTTGGCGCCGCAGGCGCCCATCCAGATCGCGTTGCTGAAGCCCCGACGGCAGCATCAGCCAGAGACTGTCACCATCACAGGTCATCATGGATTCGATGACCCCTTCCATGGTCGCGTCGGCGCCGGCATCCCGGCCCCAGCGGCGCAGATCACGCCGCTTCGGGTCATAGCGCAGCAGTGCGTCGTTGGAACCGATCCAGACCTGGCCGCGGCGATCCTCGCGCACCGAGGTCAGCCAGTGCATGCCGTTGACCCAGGTACGGTGCTGTTCGATGCTGCCGGTCTTCGGATCGAAACGGTCCAGCGCGCCGTGGCTGCCGACCGTCCAGATGCCGCCATTGCTGGAGGGGCTGGTGCCCAGCACGAAGGCATTGCGCAGCGAGCGGGGGTCGTCTTCCAGCCGCGACAGCACCGAGAACTGCCACCAGCGCGGCAACAGGTGCCACAGGCCGGCATTCGTGCTGGCCAACCAGATGCCGCCCTCGCGATCCTCGTAGGCGCCTGTCCAGTTCGGGCGCACCGGGCCACGTGCCACCGCGCTGTACAGGGGCACGGCCTGGTACTGGCCATCGACCGCCCGGCCGAGTCCGGTGCGGGTGTCCAGCCAGTGCCCGCCCTGCTCGTCGCGCAGCATCATGCCCAGCACCTGCTCGCCTTCGGGCAGCTTCCAAGACGGTGCCTCGAAACGACCATCGGGACGGCGCACCATGGCACCGGCCATCGTGCTGATCCAAAGGCTGCCATCGGATTCGGCCGTCAAGCCATTGATCAGCAGGCTGGGAATGATGCCGGCCCCGACCCGCTCAAAGTCCGTGCCGGTCCAGCGCGCGACGCCATGCTTGGTGCCGATCCACAGGCTGCCGTCAGCCAGGGTGGCCAGGTACGGCACCGATGCCGCCGGCAGGCTGCGCGGGTTGTTCGCTTCAGGCAGGAAGCGCTGCAACCGGTCCTGGTTGTCCAGGCGGTACAGACCACCTTCGTGGGTGCCGAACCAGACCGAACCATCCGGCGTGGTGGCCAGGCTCCAGACCGTGTTGGTGCCCATCAACGGCTGGCTGCTGCGGTCGTAGAAGTGCAGCTGGCGGCGATCGGCCGACATCCGTACAAGGCCGGCGTTCTCGGTGCCGATCCAGAGCTGGTTGCGGGCATCGACCAGCACCGTCCAGATGCGGTTGTCGCGCAGGCCGTCTTCCGAGCGCCAGATCCGGTAGTTGCGCCCGTCGTAGCGGGCCAGGCCGTCGTTGGTCGCGATCCAGAGGTAACCGTAACGATCCTCGGCCATGCGGTTCACGGTGTTGGACGGCAAGCCGTCGAACACCGTCACCTGGCGCGGGTTCGGTGGCACCGGCTGCGCCGCAGCGGGTGACAGGCCGCACAGGAGGACCAGCAGCAGCATCGCCGCCCGCAGATACACCACCGATTGCCTCCTCACGCTGCTTCTGATGATTCCCGCACTACGGGCGTCGGCATGGTAAACCGAAAGTCGCGACGTTCACGCCCGGCGCTGGCGCATTCAAAGGGCGGTTTGTCGTTTTGCGCGCGCCTGGGCAATGGCAGTCACCAGCATGTCACCGGTCACCGGCTTGCGCAGGAAGCCATCGAACCCAGCCGCCAGGACCTGGGTCTCGGCGTAGGCGTCGGACCGTGCAGTGACCGCCACCAGGGGAAGTTCATAGCCCATGGTGCGCAGCTGCCGGGCGATGGCGGTGCCGTCCAGCGCCGGCAGATCCAGATCAAGCAGGCCCACGTCAAAGCCATCGGTGGCGATCTCCGATAGCGCGCCCAAACCATGCAGCACGTGCACCACGTCGTGGCCACGGCCACGCAGCAGGCCGGCGATGACCTCGGCCACGGTCGCGTCATCCTCCACCAGCAGGATGCGTAGTGGCGGCAGCATCGGCAGTACCGGCAATTCGCCCGGCGCATTGGCGGCCTGCCGGTTCCAGGGCAGCGGCAGCCATACCCGGAAGCGGGCGCCCTTGCCCGGCTGGCTGTCCACTTCAATCCGCCCGTTCATGGCCACGGCCAGCTCCTGGCAGATCGCCAGGCCCAACCCGCTGCCTCCATAGCGCGACGCGGTGCGCGGGCCATCGGCCTGTTCGAAGCGATGGAACAGGCGGTCCTGCTGCTCGGCGTTGATGCCCGGGCCGGTGTCATGCACTTCGAAGCAGAGTCCACCACCGTTGTCTTCCAGCCGCACGGCCAGGCCGACGTGCCCGCGCTCGGTGAACTTGATTGCATTGCCCAGCAGATTGAGCAGGATCTGCCGCACGCGCATCTCGTCGCCACTGACGCTGATCGGCCCAGGTGGAATGTCCCCACGGCGGAACTCCAGATTGCGCTGCGTTGCCATCGGCTGCATCAACGCCTGCACCTGGTCGAGCAGGCTGGCCAGATCGAACGGGCGCAGGTCCAGCTCCAGCCGGCCGGCCTCGATGCGGGCCAGATCCAGCGCGTCATTGACCAGCCGCAGCAGGTGGCTGCCCGCCTGCTGGATCGAGCCTGCATAGCTGCGCTGCACTGGATCCAGCGGGGTGGCCAGCAGCAGTTCGCTCATGCCGAGCACGCCGGTCATCGGCGTGCGCACCTCATGGCCCAGCGTGGCCAGGAACCGGCTCTTCGCCTGTGATGCCTGCTCCGCCAGCTGCTGCTTGTGCACGGTCAACTGCCATTGCTGGCGGCGGCGCAGCCGCGCACGGATCGACCACACCACGATGAGCAGCAGCAACGAGCCGATCAGCAGGTAGCCGAAGATCGCCATGCCGCTGCGCCACCAGGGTGGCAAAACCTTTACCTGCAGCCGCTGCGAAGGTGTCCAGGCGCCACTGGCCGTCGCCGCCTGGACTTCGATGACGTAGCTGCCGGTCGGCAGCCGCGACAGCGTGCGTTGGCCGTCACCGCCCTGCTCCACCCAGTTCTGGTCGTAGCCCTGCACCCGGAAGCGGTAGCGGTTGCCCTGCGGGTTGGCATAGGAAAGCAGCCGCGCATCAATCTGCAGGTCACGGTCATCCGGCCCCAGCAACAACGTGCCGCTGGTCGGCAGCGGTTGCCAGCCACGGGCATCATCGCGCCGCACGCGGACCTCGGCGATCACCAGTGACGAAGGCGGCAGCGTGGTATCGGCGGCATTCACATCGAACTCGACCAGGCCGGTCTGGGCCACCGCCAGCACGCGACCGTCGGCATTCACCGCCGGCGGCCGACTGGTGAACTCGGCGTCCGGCAGGCCATCGCGTTCGTTGAACTGCTGCAGGCGGCGCGCTTTCGGATCCCATCGCAGCAGGCCACGTGGCGTGGTCGCCCACAGGCGGCCGTCTTCGGCCAACGCCAGCCCCCCCATGCTCACCGGCGGCACGCCCGCACTGCCATCGATGCGCTGGATCAGGCGCAGGCTCATGCCATCCCACTGATAGCGCTCGAGCGCACCTTGCCGGGCCAGCCACAGCTGCTGCGGATCGACCCACACCAGGTCATAGATCAGCCCGCGCGAAACGCCCGGCACCGCTTCGAAGCGCCCGGCCTGTTCACGCCAGATCCCCATGTCGCCCATCACCCAGGCCTTGCCCTGGGCATCGAAGCGGATCTGCTCAATCGGTGAATCGGCCGTCTTGCGGAAATCCTCCAGCGGGTAGCTGCGCAGTATGCGGCCGTCGGCACTGCGTTGCTGCAGGCCGAGGTTCATCACCGACAGCCAGACCGTGCCATCGGGGGCCTGCCGCATCAGATCGACGCGCTGGCGCAGGTCCGCGCCCCCGTCGATACGCCAATCGTGCAACGCGCCGGTGGCCGGGTCGTACACGCTGATGCGGCCGGCACGCCCCAGCCACAGGCGCCCGTCCGGCCGCGGCAGCACCGACCACACCGCCCCGCTGCCAATCTCGCGATCGCTGGCCAGCAACCGCAGGGTTCCCTGCGCATCCAGCTGGTACACGCCATGTGCCGAGCCAACGTAGTAGTTCTGGCCATCGCTGGCTGCACTCAACAGGTACTGGCTGTCCAGCGGCTTGCCGTCAAGCTGGTTCCAGATCGAAAACCGGCGCCAGTCCGGGGGCAGGTAGGCCAGGCCCTGGGTCAGCAGCGCCACCCACAATCCGCCCTCGTGGTCCTGCAGCAGATCGAGCACACCACTCTGGGCAGTGAGGAAACCACTGCCGCGGTCGCCATCGAGCCGCCACAGCATGCTGGCATCTCCGCGCAACAGGCCATCGGAGGTGCCTGCCCAGTAACCGCCCTGGCGATCAGCCAGCACCAGCGCCGAACGCAGGCGCGCACTGTCGGCCCAGCGTGGACGACTGACCCGGTCCTGCGGGTCGATACGGTAGAGGCCGTCATTCTGGCTGCCGGCCCAGATCGAGCCGTCGGGGTCGCGGCTCAGGCGCAACACGCTCAGCGCCCCCAGTTCGCGCGGTGCGACAGCCTCGAACCCAGTCCCGTTCCAGCGCGCAATGCCCGCCTCGGTGCCGATCCAAAGGCGTCCCTGCGCATCGACCAGGCTGCTGTAGATCGTATTGCTGGGCAATCCCTCGGGACGGGCCGGATCATGCTCGAAGAAGCGCAGGCTGCCATCTTCACCGAAACGGCAGACGCCATGGCCGCTGGTGCCGATCCACAGTGCATCCTCGGCGTAGGCCAGCGTCCAGAACTGGCTCATGCAGGGGCCGTTGACGGTATCAAAGGTCTTGAAGCGTTCGCGGTCGGCATCCAGCCGGGCCACGCCCTTGCCATTGATGCCGACCCAGACGCGGTCCAGGGGATCGACCAGCAGGGTCTCGATTTCGTTGCCGGGCAGCGAGCCCGGCTGCTCCGGATCATGTTCCCACACCCGCAGGTTGCCACCGTCATAGCGCACCAGGCCACCATCGGTGGCGGCCCAGACATGGCCCTGGCGATCCTCGGCCAGCGCCAGCACCATGCGCGAGGGCATGCCTTCGGCGGCACCGAAACGGCGCAGCCGCGGTGTCTCGGCCATGTCCGGGGCCGCAGCCGCCGTGGCAAATGCCATCAGCAGCAGCCCCATTCCCGCGATGCCCCGGCGCCACAGGCGCCAACCGCTCGTCATCCTGAACCCCCTGTCCTGCCCCGATTGTCACACAGCGCCGGGTTCATGGCTGCAACAGGCTGTTTCCACCGGCGGACCCACCACGAACTGTTGCAGCCATGCACGCAACGTTGGCGGGGGGCTGTGCGTATGATCGCAACGTCCCCTTCCGGAGCCCGCCATCGATGCGTCCCTGCCTGGCCCTGCTGCCGATGCTGCTCGCCACCGCTCCCGCCTGGGCCGATGCGGATACCTATCGCCTCGATCCGGTGCATACCCGTGTGCTGTTCACCATCGACCACGCCGGTTACTCGCAGGCGATGGGCACGGTCTCCGGCAGTGAAGGGCGCCTGCAGCTCGATCCCGACAACTGGCGCGAAGCCACACTGGACGTGGAGGTTCCCATATCGCGATTGGACCTTGGTGATGCCAAATGGAACCAGGCCACGCTGGCGCGCAGCCTGCTGGATGGTGAGCGCTTCCCGAAGGCACACTTCGTCTCCAGCCGGGTCGAACCGATCGATGCCAGGCGCGCCCACGTGATCGGCACCCTGACCCTGCGCGGGGTCAGCCAGGAGATCACGCTGGACGTGACCCTCAACGCCATCAAGCGCTACCCCCTGCCCCCATTCCGACGCACCGCCGGTTTCTCGGCCAGCACCACGCTGAGCCGGCGCGCGTTCGGCATCACCGCTTGGCCGGGCGTCATCGGTGATGCAGTGCAGTTGAGGATCGAGGCTGAAGCCACCCTCGACCGCAGCGACGCCCCGGGAACTCCCGCTCCCGTTCCGCACTCCGACCCCAAGATGGCCCGCTAGAGGACCTTTCATGACCGCCAAGAACACCCCCGCCGCCTGGGGGAGTGTCAGCCAGATCCTGCATTGGTTGATCGCACTGCTGATCCTCGCCCTGGGCGTGGTCGGCCTGACCATGGGCGAGCTGCCCAAGACCCCCAAGTATTTCTGGGTCTATACCGCACACAAGTCGATCGGCATCACGGTGCTGGCGCTGGTGCTGTTCCGCCTGGGCTGGCGCCTGTATGCCGGTGCGCCGAAGCCGGTGCCGGGCGTGCCCAGCTGGCAGGAACGCATCGCCAGCGCCACCCACGTGCTGCTGTACGTGCTGATGTTCGCCATCCCCCTGTCGGGCTGGCTGTACGACTCGGCCAGCGGCCTGCGCCCGTTCCGCTGGTTCGGCCTGGTGGATGTGCCCAAGCTGAGCGGACCCGACCCGCAGGTTGTCGCGGTGTCACATGCCATCCACGAATACGGCTTCTGGCTCTTGATCGCGGTGGTACTGGCCCACGCCGGTGCCGCCTTCTACCACCACCTGTTCCAGCGCGATGCGACCCTGTCCCGCATGTTGCCGCGCGGCTGGCTTGCCTCCCCTCAGAAGGACTGACCGATGAACCTGAAACTGACCACTCCGGCCGCCGTGGCCGCCGCCCTGGCCGGCATGCTGGCTACCGCCCCGGCGCTCGCTGCCGACTATGCGCAGGCCCCCGGCGCCGGCTCGATCCTGGTGTTCGCGACCAAGTACGACGGCGAGGTGTTCACCGGCAGCTTCCCGGGCTTCGCCACCAAGCTCAGCTTCGACCCGGCCAATCCGGCCGCCGGCTCGCTGGACGTGGTGATCCCGCTGGCCGGTGCCAAGAGTGGCAACAGCGACCGCGACTCGACCCTGCAGGGTGCCGACTTCTTCAACGTCGGCAAGTTCGCCACTGCGCGCTACACCGCCAAAGGCTTCCGCGCGGTCGGCAACGACCAGTTCGCCGCCGATGGCACCCTCGAGCTGCGTGGCGTCAGCAAGCCGGTCACCCTCACCTTCACCTGGAAGCCGGGCACCCAGCCGGTGCTGACCGGCAAGGCCACGGTCAAGCGCCTGGACTTCGGCGTCGGCGGTGGCGACTGGGCCGATACCAAGACCATCCCGGATGAGACCGCGATCAGCACGATC